>NZ_KV835849.1:397750-419141 GCF_001838135.1 Neisseria sp. HMSC078H04 | reverse complement strand
CAAATCGGCATCCCGAGAGAAATGACCGATAAAGACGGCAATCTGGTTTGGTTTGGTGACTACACCGGCTGGGGTCGTCTGAAAGAGGAAACCAAGGTAACGGATAGCGCATACCAACCCTTCCGCCTGCAAAACCAGTATGCCGACCGTGAAACGGGGCTGCATTACAACTTCTTCAGGTATTATGAGCCTGATACAGGGCGGTTTGTGAATCAGGATCCGATTGGATTGGAAGGTGGAGAGAATTTGTATGCATTTGCACCTAATACTGGGTCATGGGTTGATCCAGTGGGGCTATTTGGTTTTACAGGAGTAGTGCCCAATCCAGGTGGTTTTGGTAGTAGCGTAGGAGCATTACCAGGCAATAGTGGAACAACAACGCCTAGTCATGCAGTTACAGCGGTAATTGCCTCTAGAGGCCATAGTAATATACTGCAGCAGGAGTGTGTAGCAAACCAGAATCAGAGAAAACTGACCCCTGCCATTGTCCGCCAGGTACTTGTGGAATTGTTTATCTGAGGACACATCCTAAAACTGGCGAAAAATATGTAGGCCAAGCCAAATCCTCAATAAGATATTTTGCCAGGCAAAGAGAACATAATAGAGCATTCAGAGCAACTCACAGGTTTACCTTACTTGGGCAAACTAAATCTGGTCAATGTCTAGACCGATTGGAAGAAGATCACATTAGATTACAAGGCGGTATCAAGAGTCGAGGAGGACCTTTGGCCAATAACCGTCATCAGATGTCTGAACCTCGCTACCGTGCAGCAGGTGGAAAAATTCCCATGCCTTATTGAATTACAGAAAGGAACTTTAAAAAATGGCAAGAAAAAAACAGAAATGGCAGGTAGGCGATTATTTTGGCATTCCCATAGAAGATGATTTTTTAGCTGTTGGACAGATTCTTGGAAAATATGATTGGATAGGTGTAGCCTGCTTAATTACCAAAATGAAAATTTCCTCAAAAAACCTTCCTTTATATGAAGATATAAAAATAGATAAAAACGATATTATTGCTGCTATGTTTATTACTGAAGAATCGTTAGATAAAGGGTTCTGGTCAATTATTCAACAAGGTATAGTAAATAAAAATATACTGAAACAATATTTTCCTAATATTGACTTAATTGAACAAGGAAATATTATTGGTATTAATACCGAAGGTTCAGCTATTATTGATGATTTTATTAAAGCTTATTTTAGTCTAGCACCTTGGGATGACTGGCATGACCCCGAATACCTTGATAAACTTCTTATTTCTACCGACAAAAAACCTGAAAATCTCATCTATAAGAACAAATGATCTATTCCAACTCAAAGCTTGTCCTGAAAGTAAAATGCTTCGTACTCTTTGAAAAGCCTTCACGTAGCTTTCCAAGTCTCGGTGTTAACGATAGCTTTATTTTGATTTCAGTTTGAGCAAGTTTTTTTAAGATCGATCGTATTAGTTGACTCAAGTTACAAGGATGGTTCAGCTTTTTTTGGTATAACCCCCCCCCCGGGTACGACTGAAGCGGAAGCCTTAAGAAAATGTTAAGAACGAAGAAATTTACAATGTCTAAATTCTAATAGACAGGAGGCCGTCTGATATTCAGATGGCCTTTACATTATAAATTAGCTATATGCTATGAGTTGAAGGTACTTAGTATCGTAATAAGTTTCCTCCCCTCTACCCTACTCTACTACTCAATAATTAAGTGGTAGAGTTACAGCCAAATTTCTCTTAAAACCTATTGATTTTATACTAAAAATTGGAGTACTATGAGCACACTCTCTTGAGTATCATTAATTCTCATTTGACATATAGGAACAAAACAGCGGAATTTGTAGAAGAATAGGGAAAAGGAAATTAATTTATATTATGTTAAATTATGATTATAAGTTATAATTATAATTTAGTAATTTAATTAGTATTTTCAAAATTCTTATTCTAAGCCACTTTCAAAGAACAGGATCTTTTGTATCGCTCAGTGGATATCTAAAATTCTAAAAACCATTTGAACTTAAAGATTCAAACGGTTTTTTAGTATCAATTTATTTATATTCCATGCTTTTACATACGGTTAAATTTTAAAATTTAATCCTCCTTCAAATCCAACCGCTTGCCCCATAAAGCTCTACCCGTACTTAACCCTGCTTTTCCATTTGCCCATAAAGTTTTCAGTAAAACTTTCCATGCTGACAATTTGGGATCAGGCTGTTTGCCTTGTCCGATCAAGTCCATTTGCGTCATATACCAGTTCATTTCCAACATTGCACCTGCTTTTTTATCAACAAATGCTACGCCAGTTTGAATGCGGTCGGTTTGCACGGTTTGGTAAGTGCCGTTTTGCATTTGGTTCGCCAAATCAGGGACTAAGGCAAACGGACGGGCGACGCCGACCAAATCCAAATGGCCGCTGGATAAGGCGTCTTCCATGGCGTTTTGCGAACGGAAGCCGCCGGTGATAATCAGCGGAGCTTGGCTGACTGCACGGGCTTTTCGGCATAATCGATAAAGAAGGCTTCACGTTTGCGGGTGCTGTCTTTGGCGGCTAGCATTTGTGGGCTTTCGTAGTTGCCACCGGAAACTTCAATAAAATCAATGCCCATTTCCGACAGTTTTTGTACCACTTGCACCGATTCGCTTTCGTCAAAACCGCCTTTTTGGAAGTCCGCCGAATTGAGTTTTACACCGACTAAGAAATCTTTGCCCACAGCGGCGCGGATGGCGGTGTAGATTTCCAAAAGGAAGCGCATACGGTTTTCTAAACTGCCTCCCCATTGGTCTTGTCGGCGGTTGTGGTGCGGCGAGAGGAATTGGCTGATGAGATAGCCGTGCGCGGCGTGAATTTGTACACCTGAAAACCCTGCCTGTTCGGCAATTTTCGCGGTTTGTACGAATTGCTGAATCAGCCCGTTGATTTCGTCGGCAGTCAATTCGCGCGGCGGGTTGATAAAGCCGTCCATACCCACTAACGGCACGGCGCTCGGCGCAAGCGGCGTTTTATTGACCACCGCAGGCGACTGTTTGCCCGCATGGTTGATTTGCATGATGAGCAGCGTGTCATTTTGCGTGCCGGCTTTCGCCCATTTTTTCAGCATCTCAAGGCTGCGGTCGTCTGAAATCACCACGTCGTTTATCGAACCTTTGCCGCTTTCGGCGACCATCACATTGCCCGTAACCAAAACGCCCGCACCGCCTTCTACCCAAGTGCCGTAAAGGCGGACGAGTTTTTCAGACGGCTGGTCGTTTTGGGCAAGTTGCTCTTCCATGGCGGATTTGAAGATACGGTTTTTAGCGGTTTTGCCGTTTGGAAAAGTGAATGGCGTGAATAACATAATCGTTCCTTTAAGTTAATAAGTTTAAAAATGTAAACGTATTTAGGTAAAAATAAAGGGTTAATGGATAACCCTATTTTGAAAGTGGGCAATTTTGTGCCATCAAATCGGCAAGCTGTTTTAACCTCGCCACCGCATCCGCCATGGCAATACTGTAAAACCGCTCTTTGCCGACCTGCTCCACCGCCACCGCTCCGGCTTGCAGCATGATTTTCAAGTGATGCGACACCGCAGGGCGCGACAGATGTAGATGCTCGGTCAGCTCATTCACATTCATCTTGCCGTGTTCCCACAGCACACGCAGGATTTGATGACGGTTTTCATCGCTCAACACGGTAAAAATGGGAATGCACTCGCGCATTAAATTCATGGTTTGGTGTGGCATATTCGGCTTCTTGAGTTTATAAGTTTAAAAACTTGAACGCATTTTAAAGGTAACGATGGGAAATGTCAAAGTGAATTTTCAGAAGATGGTTTTAGCGTACAAATCACAGCGTTTCATCAATAATCATCTCAGTCTACAAACCGTTTCAGACGACCTTTTTCGTAATAAAGAGCGGTCAAATTTTTAAGTGTTTTGCAAATCATCTTAAAAATTTGACCACTTGCATCATTATCAAGACCGCAGTCGTCTGAAACATTGATAGACCGGTTACTGATGTTCGCTTTCTGCTACTTTTGTCCATTTTGCCAATGTCTGCTTCATCTGTACCTGAGGGATGAAGCGGGCCATCCGTTCTACTTCCTTGCCTTGATAAAACAGCAGCCATGCAGGTACGGTCAGCACGTGGAAACGTCCGGCCATTTCGGGTATTTCAGCAATATCGGCTTTTACGGCATACACATTTCCTTCCTCCGCCAAAGCTGAGTCAAGCTGGGCGGCCACGACCGTACAAACACCGCAGATTGGGGCTTTGATGTACAGTGATACTAAAGGGTGTGTGACGATGGCCTGTTCGATGTCTTTCAGAGTGTGCAGTTGTTGCATGTCATGTACTCCTTTGAGCGATTAAGCCCTTTTCTAGTTGTCCAGAAAAGGGGCTTTTAACGAAATGAAAACAAGAAAACGGTTTGAGTCGTCTAGATTTTTTCCACAACCACTTTTGCCCGCGCTTTCAGGCTGTTCAACACTGGCGAGTTGGCGGCGGAGCGATCGGCGAAATTTTGCAGGGTAGGAAGGTCGGCGTCGGCTTTTACTTTTATGGTTAGCACCAGATTATCCAGTCCGCCGTAGCCATCTTCCATGCCGAACAGTTTGGCCATGTCGATACCGCCCCTTGCGGATATTTCAAACTGTTCCAGTTTCACGCCTGCCAATGCTGCTTGCAACTCGAAACCTATGGAGCAGCAGCCTGCCGCAGCGCCGATCAGGTATTCCATCGGATTTGGGGCGGCGTTTTCACCTCCCATGTTTTTCGGTTCGTCTGTGGTAAAGGCAGGGAAGCGGCGCACGGAGATTTCGTTCTTCGTGCCGGATACCCAGCGCGAATCGGCGCGTAATACTGCCTTGCCTTTTGTATGGTCGTTTTCAACCGCTGCCATGGTAGTTCGAAAACGTTCGATATCTAACCCGTTAATCATGTTTTGTCCTTTCATATGATGAATTGCAGATGGTTTTTCGCTACACTTACACGCCCATTTTCCACGCGGAGATGCGCTTCAAATTATCCACCGTGTCGTGATTGACGATGGCGGCGAACGTGCTGTCCAGTTTGGCAATTTCAGCTTTGTCTTCATCGCTGAGGGCAAAGTCAAAGACGTTCAAGTTTTCCGCCATACGTTCGGGTTTGGTGGATTTTGCCAACACGATGATGTCGCGTTCCACCAGCCAGCGGGTAATCACCTGCGCCATGGATTTGCCGTATTTCGTGCCGATTTTGCTTAATACGGGATTGTGGAAAATATCGTTTTTGCCTTCGGCAAACGGTGCCCATGCTTCCACGGCAATGCCTTCAGCCTGCAAAGCGGCAACGGCTTCGGTTTTTTGTTGGAACGGATTGATTTCAATCTGATTAGCCTGCGGCATCACTTTATTGAATAGTCCCAAATCCACCGCGCGTACGGGCGAAAATTTTTAAAGTTTGAAAAATGCTTGGGAATTTGACCGCACTTTTTACGTAGAGATAAGGAAAAGGTCGTCTGAAAAACTAAATTCGTTTTCATACGATCTTTTAACAATAAGAGCGTGGATATTTACGCTATCGTAATGGAACTATAATTTACTTTCGACCAATATCTTTATACGTTAAACTTAATCCACTCATTAAATGTAGATTGTATAATATCAGCATTATATACATTACCTATATTAGGTATAGGGTTGTTTATAGATGTAAACCATTTTTCAACATCTTTTTCACTGTTTCTAGCTTTTAATCCATCAATAAAATTAATATATGATCGCCATGAATACATTAATCTACGGTAATCATTTTTATCTCCTAATGATGAAAGATTGGATGCTTCAGTGACAGCTGTACCAATCCATACTTTTTCATTAATTCCAATACCTTTTCGTCCTGTTTTAATGACTAAATCGCACCCTGTTGACATTCCTATTCCTGCTTTAATAGGCTCAATCCCTCTTCTCCATAACATCTTATTAAACATCTCGATAAATGTGTTTGCATAGAAGGTTTTATTGGCACAATTTAGAATATCTTCTTTTGAAGGTGTATTGTAAATTGCATAAACACAATCTCCACGAATACCGATCTCAAGCATGAATCCATCATCATCTCTCAGTATTTCAATCAGTTCAGAAATAAATGCTCTGATTACTTTTGCAGTTTCCTCCTGATTAATGCTTGTAAATAATTTACTTGAATCCCGAATATCTATAAAAATACTGGTTAACCATGTCCTGTATCCATTTTCAAAAGTAAAATTACCATCTACTGGTAATTTCTTCTTTTCTTCTATGATCATATGATTATCTAGAATACTTTCTACTCGGTTTTTTCCCTGTATATAGTCATACTCTGGCATTGTTATCTCCTATTTTTGAAAAATGTAAAGCCACGAAACCAATAGAAAAATAATGCTTATACCACTTATTTTTACTCCCTTATTATAATTTTTAAATTTTTGTTCACAAATTTTGGAATTGATATATATTTGTGAAACTAAATCTTCAATGTATTTATTCAAATTAGTCGCTTTAAGACACTTCAAATAGGCTTGTTGGTTCTCATGTGATGCAATATGCCCGAAGAAAATATTAGATTTTCTATCCTCGTTATTGGTTATTTTTGCCATCAAAGCCTTGCTTAGAAAGTAAAGTCCAATTATGAAACATATAGCTGATACCAAAAATATAAGCATAAAAATAAATAAAACGACTTCATCTGTTCTATTTCTAGGATTTGCACAAAAAACACTTTTTATAAATTCTGTTGTGGGTGTTTTTAAAGTAGATAAAATGGTTAAAATAGCGCCAAAAAATGAGAACCAAAATGATACTTTGGTATCACAATTTGAAATAAATCCAATAATCCTATCAAGAGTTAAATGCAATTTATCCGTATCGTCTGATAATTTCCATTGTTGATTATGCATTGTTTTACCTTTAATTCTTTATTTATTCAAATATTTGGGGAATATAATGATAATTCAATAGTTACTACAAAAATAATTTTCTCAATAAAATAAATTCCGTATCAATGCCCTTGCAGAGTGGCGGCAGAAGCGGTGTTGTATCCAAAATTAAAGCCAATTTTGAACCAATATCCGAAAATCCGCTTGGAAATCGTGGTGGACGATCGCTGAGCAGATATTGTGAAAGAGGGATTTGATATGGACGTACGGTTAGGCAACGATGTAGCGAAAGAGATGATTGCCTTGCCAATTTCCGCACCGCTCAAAATGGTATTGGTTGCCTCGCCCGATTATTTGGCGCAACATGGTTCACCGAAAAATATTGATGATCTGCAACAGCACCGCCTTATCGGCACGAAGCTCTCCGCCGAACACGGCGCGGAAATGCAGTGGGAATTCAAGTACAAAAAAGAGCTGATTACATTCACGCCCAAATCACAATTTTCCATCAACAACCATCTACGCCTGCAAGCCGTTTCAGACGGCCTTGGCATTGCGTGGATAGCACATATGAGCGTAGCGGATGCACTCCATTCTGGACAACTGGTCGAGCTGTTGCCTGAGTATGCTATAACTTACGAACCGCTTTACCTCTATTATCCCAGCCGTCGCGGGCATTCCAATGTGTTTAAGTTGATTGTGGATGCGTTGCGGGTAGAGGTCGTCTGAAAATGTAAAAGCAGCCTGACTTCTTTGCATGGATTTCAGACTGCTTTTTGCTTTCAGGTAGCCTTATAGCTTCTAGGAGACTTTATTCATATACCGCCTGCCACATTGCGTCCTGCACCGCCTGTACCCAGTTTTCAGGCTGCTTGGTCGCTACACCGTCCTTGACCGCCTGTTTGGCAACAGCAACAGCAACAGTAGCAGACGATGCACGCAGGTTATTCACCGATGGCAGGAGTGACGCGCCTTCGTCCTGCGGATTGACTTGCGAGGCGACTGCTTCAGCTGCAGCCAGCAGCATCCCGTCAGTAACGTGTTTCGCACCAGAAACGATAACCCCCAGCCCCAACCCTGGGTAAAGCATGGCGTTGTTAGCTTGACCGATTTCGTAGTTCACGCCTTTATACGGCACGGGTGGCACGGGGATGCCGACAGAAATGAGCGCTTTGCCATCCGACCATTTTATAGCCTCACTCGGCATCACTTCGATTTTCTCGGTCGGGTTAGATAACGGTAGCAGAATTGGGCGCTCTACGCCCGCACATAGGGCTTTGACTACGTCTTCAGTGAATGCACCGTGATCGGTGGATGTGCCAATCAAGATAGTCGGTTTTACTTGTTTTACAACTTCGAGCAAGCCGATTTTACCGTCCGTTTTCGCCCAGTCGGCAACTTCAGTGGCTGGGCGGGCATATTCCTGCTGGTAATCAGGCAAGCCGTCCATGTTATCAGTAACCAGTCCATTGATGTCAATCAGCCATACGCGTTGTTTCGCTTCTTCGCGACTCAGGCCTTCTCGCTCCATCGCCGCACTGATTTGGTCGGCCATACCCGTACCTGCGGTGCCTGCACCGTACACCACCAACCGCTGTTCGGCAAAGGTCTGTTTGGTCACTTTTAGGCCAGAGAATACGGCAGCCATCACAATCGCGCCAGTTCCCTGCATATCGTCGTTGAAAATACGATATTGTCGGCGGTTCTCCACCAAAATGCGGCGGGCATTGGACGGACCGAAGTCTTCAAAGTGCAAAAGCGCATTGGGGAACATTTCAGCAGCAGTTTTCAGGTAGTTTGCAATCAATGCGTCGTAGCGTTCACCACGCACGCGGGCATGGCGATTGCCCAAATAAGTGGGATCATTGAGCAGGGCTTCATTATCTGTACCCACATCTAGATTCACAGCAATGGTGCGGCTGGGATGAATGCCTGCAGCAGCAGTATAAACTGCCAGTTTGCCGACGGAAATATCCGTGCCGTTCACACCCCAGTCGCCGATACCCAAAATCTCTTCCGCATCGGAAACCACAATCAAATCTACATCATTTGCACCCAAGCCCAGCGTTTCAAACGATGCACGGATGTTTTCAGGATGGTTTACATCCAGATAGATAGCTCGCGAACGGCGGTAGTCGCGGCTCCATTTTTTAATTGCTTCGCCGACAGTGGGGTCGTAAACGACGGGTAGCATTTCGGCTAGATGGTCAATCAGGAGTTTGTAGTACAGTACTTCGTTGCGGTTGTGCAGTTGATCAAGAAAGATATATTTTTCAATATCTTTTTCATAGGATGAAAACTGGCGGTAAGCACGCGTGGCCTGTTGTTCGAGCGTTTCTACAACGACAGGTAGGCGGCCGGTCAGGCCATATTTTGCTCGCTCTTCCAATGTGAAAGCGGTATCTTTGTTGGTGAGAGGGTTCTGTAGGATGGTGGGGGTGTTGCTCATATTGTGTCTCCTGTGAAGATTAGGAAAAGCTCGTCCGAAAAATGGACTGTTATATTGTACTTAAAAAAATATGGATTAAAAGTTAATTTAACAACCTAGAAAGTCCTTAAAAGTTGATGATTAGCCTTTTAAAGACTACTAACAGACGTGTCACAATGAAACTGAATCTAAACCACACTGTTTCAGGCTACCTGAAACAGTGCAGGCTGCCATTGGTCTGATTTTTTGAATGCGTGCCTACGATGCTGCCCCCCTATCCTGTTTTTCAGACGGTTTTTTTCATAACAAAGAGCGGTCAGTTTTTTAGGTATTTTTGTAAATCATCTTCAAAATCTGACCGCTTGTATTTTTAAGATTATTTTCCTTTCTTCTGATTCATCAACCAATCACGGGCAGGTTCGAGTAAATAGGCGTAATCAAATGAGTACATATGCTCTGCACCTTTGTGGGTTGAGTTTTCCGGAATTACGGTATTTGGTGTGAAACGGATGAAGTTAATACGTTTGCCTTGGGCAAGCATTTGTTGGACTTTTGCGTCTTGTTCGGTCTGCGGTAATTTGGCAGAGAACTCAGTTTCGGCGTAGCTGACTTTATCTTGTTTCAGCATTTTTCCAACTTGAGCCATGCCTGCAGAGGCTTTTGGATCGGCAGCCGAAACGGTATAAATAAACTTCGCTTTCTCCAATGGTTTTAAAACATTGATATCCCATTGACTGCCAACAAACATAGACGCCGCAAAGAAGTTAGGCTCGATACTATTTAGGTAGAATGAAATCATACCGCCCATGGATTGACCCGTGGTATAAACACGATTGGCATCAATCGCTTTTTCGGCGATCAGATTTTTGACAAGGCGTAAGGTCATGGGGACTTCTTCAGTTGTTTCCCATTTATCGTTGACTGCCGTTTCGGTGTAAGACGGTACAAGGACAAAGGCTGGGTGTTTCGCCTGCGCTTCATCGGTTGCCCAGATAATGCCGCCGTAGCCTTGCATTAGTGGGGCTTTTACGCCTTTTCCTGCTGTGCTGGCATCTGCGATAAACATAACTAACGGATATTTGCGACCCGGCTCAAGATTTTTCGGGGTGTACAGATTGTACTGCATTTCTTTGCCTGTTTTGGGATCTTTAAACGTTAACACTTCAAAACGTGGTGCAATTTGTTCACGCAAGGCAAGCAAGCGACTATCGTAGGATTTATCCGCGCCGCCGTATTGTTTGTCCCAAGCGGAATTTTGCGTGTTTTGAGTCGTCACTGCTTTTTCAGTCGCATTGGAGAGTGTATTGCAAGCGGCTAGCAACAAACTTGCGGCGATAATTGTTGCGGTTTTCTTCATCATGGAAACTCCTTAAATTTTGTGAGAAATCGTCAATGTGTTTTGATGCCTAAACGGTTCAACGCATCAATCGCTGGCAGGGAAATATGGTCGCCTCGTTTAGCAGACTCTTGATACCAATGCACGGCTTTGGTCATGTCTTTTGCCGTGCCGATACCGTTTTCGTAGCAATGACCAAGCCAGTATTGCCCGGTGATGTCGCCCGCTTCTGCCGCTTGCATGAAGTAGGCAAAAGCGTTTTTTGCATTCTTGGCGACACCTTCACCGTTTAGATACATCAGACCCAGATAACGCGGTGCTTTCATATGCCCAGCCCGTTGAGCTTGCTCAAAGTAGGGCATTGCATGTTGGTAATCCTGTTTTTGATACAGAGCGATGCCTTCGTCCAACAAGGCTTTCGCCTGCTCATTATGTTGTGGAACGGTAGAACAGGCGGCGAGAAGGGCTGTAGCGACGAACGCGGATAGTTTGGATTTCATAAATCACTCTCTGACATATATAGTAAATTGAAATAATAGTACAAAGTTTCATTTTAGACATTAAATAAAGTGCGGTCAGATTTCAAGGCTTTTTATTTATCCCTTCACCAAAACAATGCATTAAACAATCCAATACGGTGCGTACTTTTGCTGATTGGGTACGATGTGCGGTGGTGGCGTAAAGGGTGCTGGTGGGGAGTTTGTGCAAATAATCTGGGGAAGCACAAATCAAGGTTTGCCATTGTGCCAATGGGTGCGAGATGCTGTCGGCGTGAGGCTGCGTGTGGTGCGGTTAAGCAATTTGACGCCGTAATAATTTTCCAGCTTGCGAATGACTTGACTGATTGCGCTGGCAGTCATGCACAAATTCGCCACATCCGGTATTTGTTGTGAATTTCCCTGCTGTTTGGACTATAGTAGAACCGTATTTGAATAACAAATAATGAAAGGAAAACAAAATGCTTAAATTATTTACTTTACCCGGTGAAGGTAAAATTCGCAGTCCATCACCTTTCGCCTGGAAAACCGAAGCGATGCTGCGTTTATCCGGCTTAGATTTCGAAAAAGAATATGTTGCCGATCTCAGCAAAATGCCTAAAGGCAAAGTTCCGGTATTGCAAGATGGCGAGAAGTTGATCCCTGATAGCTCTCTCATTCAGCGTTATCTAACCGAAACCTACGGCATTGATTTAGATAAACATTTAACGCCTGAACAAAAAGCGATTGCTGAAGCCTTTCGCCGTATGACAGAAGAACATTTATATTGGATGGTCGTATATAACCGTTTCGTCGATCCTCTCAGCAAACCATTTATGATGAAGGCAATGTTTGATGACATGCCGACCGAACAAGCCGAAGCGATTTTTGCTGTGTTACAGGAAAACGCGAAAAAAGAAATGCACGGACATGGTATCGGAAGACACACACAATCTGATATTTACGCCTTCGGAAAAGGAGATTTAGACGCCATTAGCAACTACTTAGGCACAAAACGCTACTTTTTCGGCGAAGAATTAACCTCCGTTGATGTGGCCATCGTGCCTGTTGTTGCAAACCTGATTCTTACCCCCATCGACACTGAAATTGCGCTATATGCAAGAACCAAAGCAAATTTAGTCGCCTATATTGAACGTTTCGATCGGGCAGTATTTGGAGAATAAAGCAAGAAATAAAAGGCCGTCTGAAATTTTTCAGACGGCCTTTTATTTATATCTCCCAGCCTTTTCTCAGCAAATCCTTTATTGTTTGATCGGCTGCTAATCAATTACCTACTCCAACTTTAACAATGGAAAGTGGACAATATATTCAATCCGGTTATGCCGCACCAACGCTATACGTTTCGCCCTTGCTGTCCGCTTGGCCGACAATGGTAGCAACGGCAGCGGCCAAGCCGTTGCGCGTCATGTATTTTTGCGGAATTTCTTGGGTATTTTGTGTCAAGGTATAGGCATTATCTTCGCCATCGGCAAGGCCGCAGGGGCGCAAAATGGTCCAATTCAAACCGCTTTGTTTGAGATAGATTTCGGCTTCTGTTTTGGCACGGACAGCTTCGCCGAGTGCCTGTTTGAACGGCTCGCTCATCATATCCCATTGTTCGCCGCAGCCCATGCTGGTAATCAGTACAAAGCGGGCTTGCGGATTGGCGGCTTTCGTGGCGGCAATAATGTTGATATTGCCCAGCGCATCGCTGCGGATACCCTCTTCGTTTTTGCCGCCGACAAAACTGATCACGGTATCGGGACGGTATTGTGCCAACGCTTTATCGAGCGCATCGGCATCAAGCGCATCGGCGACGACTGTTTGAATATTGTGTTCGGCAAAAAAGCTGTCTTCAGATGGCTTTCTTAATACGGCGACGGTATCGGCTGAGTCAGCCAATGTGCGGATATAGGCGCGGCCGGACGGGCCGTTGGCTCCGAAGATGAGTTGCATGTTTGGGGTTCCTTTGTGTGGTAGATGTTTATTGTTAGAAAATCCGCTCCTCTATGCAACAAGGAACGGATTTTCAGGCCGTCTGAAACCGTTTAAGCGGCATCAAACAGTTTTCGCATGGCTTCGATTTGGTGTTGTTTCAACTCACCTGCTTCATCGCGGCCGACAAAAATTTTAAACATGGCGCCACCGTTGCGGTTAATAAAGTTGAGCGAGCAAGTGGCTTTACCCATGAACGGGCGTTCCAAAAGGTAGATGGAGGCGCAGTTTTCATAGTAGATGTGGCCGTGTACGCCGCCGTCGGTTTCAGGATGGTCAAAATTGTAGAAACCGCGGCCGACTTTGCCGTTTGGCAGTTTGCCGCTGACTTCGACGATGGCATCGGGGGTGTGGGCGATAAAGGTCACGGATTCATTCCATGCTGCGATGGCTTGGAGGATTTCGACAATGCGGCTGCCTTCGGTTTGGCGCACGTTCTCTTCAGGCAGACAGCGGATAACGTCTTCAAAACTGCATTGGTTTTGCGCGGCCAGCATTTCCAGCACTTGGCCGGGATTTTTTTCCAATGATTGGCGCAACATGGTTTGTTGTTCGGCTGAAAGTTTTTGCATGGTTTGATCCTTTTCTTGAGTCGGAAGAGTAAGCATGAGTTTGCGGATAAGGGTGGGCGACCAATAACGGCCGCTGGTATTCAAACGGATAAGGCCGTCTGAATCGGGTTCTTTAAAAAGCTGCATTTCCTGCCATTGGGCAATCAGCTTTTGCGCTGCTTTGTTGCCGTCGAACAATAATGGATTCAGACGGCCTGTTTCAATATCGTGCTGGACTTTGCTGAGAAGTGCTTTATTTGGACTATGGCCGCTCATAAATGCGATGTTTTTCTCGCCTTTCGGCGTGGCGAGATAGCTCTCCAAATCACCCTGCACCTGATAGCTGAAACCGCCGAAGTTACCGCCTGCGCCGGAGCCGAACGCCAAACAGGAAATATCGGATTTGATCAGGGTATTGTAGCGGTTGCGCTCGCCGCGACCGGGATAGGCGAAGTGGCTGTTGCTGACCTGTTCCCAGCCTTTTTCCAGCAGTGTTTCAACCGTGTAGGCATATTGGTCTGCCTGAATATCAAAGCCCGGCGGTGTCGGAAATGCGCCTTTTTCAATCATGCGGTTAATGGGCAGCATGGGATAAAGGTTGAACGCATACGTATCCAAACCGGACAGCGGCAGCTCAGCGGCGCGGGCAATATCGTTTTGCCAAACGTCATCGGTTTGATTGGGCAGGCCGAACATCAAATCGGCCACAATCACGGCATCGAGTTCGCACAATTTTGCCAAATATTCAAACGCCTCGTCGCCACTGTGTTTGCGGCCGAGACGGCGGCGGATGGCGGTATTGAAGGTTTGCACGCCGATGGAAATGCGGTTGGCCCCTGCTTCGAGACAGGCCTGTGCTTTTTCCAAATCGAAATGGCTCATGCGCCCTTCGATGGTGAACTCGCAGTCTTCGGCAAGCGGCAGATATTGGTAGCAGGCACGAATCAGGCGGACGAGGTCTTCCGTAAGCAACGCGGTCGGCGTACCGCCCCCGAAATAAACGGCTCGGATTTTGCCCTTGCCTGTACGGACTTCGGCTTCAGCGGCCATTTCTTCGATAATTTTGTCGGTGTACACGCTGCTTTGGCTGTCCTTCCACGCATTACGGTAGAAGCCGCAAAAAACGCAATGGTTGGCGCAAAATGGAATATGCAGATAAGCAAGCGCGTCCACATCGGTAGCATGGGGAAGCTTTTTCTTCCAAATGTTCTGCCACTGGGGACGCGGCATTGGAACACCGCCCCAAACAGGCATTAATGCCTGACGTTCGGGAAATGCCTTGGGCGCGGATTGTTTCGGAGTCCAAACAAGCTGCTGTACCATGATAATGATTAATAAAAATTATTAATAAGATTTATATATTAAATAACCATCATCATTTTCTTGTCAATATTTTTGCGTAATTAAAAATTAGTATTATTTTAAAATATTGTATTCTATAAATAATAAAATTTATTTCTATTTGATGAAAATCGGCATTTTACTTGTGAAATGCACAAAATTTGGTTCTTCAAGTCGGGAACATCCTCCCATCTCGTTTTATTTTTGAACGATAAAATAAATTTTCTTTATCGTTTTTCAGACGGCCTGTTGGCGCTCAGCTTCTGAAATAAAACCCTGCTTCATCTTCGCAACGGCGTATCTGCCAACCGTAAACCGATTCAAGCAAGTCGGGGCGCATCACTTCGCCCACCTTGCCTGATGCAACGACTTTTCCCTTATTCATCAGAATAATATGTTCCGCATAACGCGCGGCGAGGTTTAAATCGTGTAATACCATTATTGATGAGGCACGGTTTGAATGCCCGACCAAATACTGCATCAGGCGGTGTTGGTGGCGGATATCGAGATGGTTGCACGGTTCGTCCAAAAGCAAGACCGGCGCGTTTTGCAACAGGGCGCGGATGATGTTGGCGCGTTGTTGCTCGCCGCCTGAGAGCTTGCCAATGCGCTTATCTGCCAACGCCATCAAATCAAAATAATCGAGTAACTCGTCCGCCCACTCATGGTTCAGACGGCCTTTTTGTACGAATGACGCCAACGCAATGTATTCGCGTACGGTCATCGGCATGTTGTAACGGCCATGCTGCCCGACCCATGCCACCCTGCCCGCGCGGATTTGCGGCGTAACGGCCTCACCGAAAAGCGTGATTCCCCCCTGCCCTGTTTGCCCGATTAAGGCCCGCAGCAAAGTAGATTTGCCCGCACCATTTGGACCGATAATGACGGTCATGCCCGAAGGTATATCCAGTTGATCGATTTCAAGCAGGGTTTTGTCTTGGACGCGGACGGAAAGATTACGGATTTGAAATAAGGTGTGCATGGCAAAAGATATGGGGCAATGAAGTTTCAGACGGCCTGTTTAGGCATTAACGGCTTTTCAAAGGCTTGATAAACAAATACATAAAAAACGGTCCGCCCAATAAGGCAATCACGATACCGACCGGCAGATCGACAGGGTATGTCAGCCAGCGCGCCGCGCCGTCCACCACCATCAAAAACACTGCGCCCAACCAAGCCGACAGTGTAATCAGTTTGCGGCGACTGCCGCCGACGGTTTGCGCCAGCACATTGGGGATCATCATGCCGAGAAAACCGATGATGCCAGAAAGCGATACCGCCGCCCCTGTCATCAATGCCGCGCCTATTACGGTTTGTACACGCAATGCCCCAACTGATACCCCCATACTGGCAGCCGTGTCTTCGCCCATCATCAAAACGTCCAGCCGCCTGCCTGCCGACAGCAAAATCAGAAAACCGGGCAACATGACCGCGATTGCCGCGACAGGCGATGAGAAACCGGCTTCGGCAAGGCTGCCCGACAGCCATGTGGTCGCACTGCGCAATACCAAATCGTCAGATAAAAACAAAATCATGCTGACCACCGCGCCCGAAAACGCGCTCAACACAAACCCCAACACCAGCAATCCCAAAGTACCGCCGCCGAGCAGCTTGTGCACTGCCAAAATCAGCAGGCACACACCCAATGCACCGAGAAAAGCCGCCGCCGGCACACCCATCGCGCCGCCGCCCAGAGCCAATAACACAATCACGCCCAAGGCCGCCCCGCCCGATGTCCCGATCAAACTCGGATCGGCCAGCGGGTTCTCAAATAAAGCCTGCAATGCCGCCCCCGAAGCGGACAAACCGGCTCCAACCAAAAGTGCGGTATAGATGCGCGGTAAACGGATTTGGCGGACGGTTTCATCCATCGCTAATGGCGACTCCCACGCGCCAAAACCGATGCCGCAGCACAAATAAACGGCTGCGGCAGTAAGCAGCAGGCAAAGGGTAAGAATATGCGGTTTCATAACATCATTCGGTTTAAGCGGATTAAGGGACAGTTTCAGACGGCATTTTTAAGACAGCCATTTTGCTTCCTCCTCAACAAGAAGGAACAAATCAAGGCCGTCTGAAAACAAAAATCAGGCAGGGTTTTCAAAACAGGCAAGTTTATTTCGCCAAACCGTGCAAACGCTGAATCACTTGCGGCGTATCCAGCCCGTAACGGAACATATCGTTGGCCTTCCACAAATAAATCTTGCCGTTTTTCGCGGCAGGCGAGCCGGCGATTTCGGGGCGTGCGGCAAAGGTTTTGACGTTGCCTATCATGGCGGTGTTGTGGTCGGCAATAATGATGATGTCGGGTTTAGCCGCAATCCATGCCTCACGCGTCATCGGTTTGAGGCCGTCAATGGCGGCTGCGGCATTGATACCGCCGGCGCGGCGGATGATTTCGTCGGCGGCAGTATTTTTGCCCGATACGATGCGCCCGTCGTAGCTGAAGAGGTATCGTTTGCCGCTGGAAGGCTGCTGTTTCATATCCGCCTGCCACTTACTGGCCAACTTGTCCGCCTGTGCGCTTTTACCGATAAGCTGACCAATGTTGCGGATACTTTGCGGATAGGCGGCGATGCTGTCATCGGGCGCAACATTGACGGCTTTAATGCCTGCTTTTTGCAGATGGGCAAAAATATCGGCAGGCTGCGCCATCCATGAACCGATGGCGATGTCGGGTTTGGCGGCCACAATCGGTTCAACCGTCAGACGGCGATGAATGCCGATACTGGGCTTGTTTTTCAACGCCGGATTTTGAACGGTCTGATCGCGGCCGACGATTTCGTCCAATGCGCCGAGCGCGGCAACGATGTCTGCCGTATCGGGTGTCAACACGACGATGCGTTGCGCGTGTGCAGTGCCGGCCAACGAAATAAGCGCGGAAAGCAGGAGGAGTTTGAGTTTCATTGTTTTTCCTTGTCGCATGCTTTCAGACGGCCTGCTCGCTTCCTCAGGCCGTCTGAAAACGGTTGAATCACATTAGAACTTCAGTTGTACGGTTGCGGCGAAATTACGGCCGGTTTCAGTGTACAAGTCCATCACACTGGTACGGCTCATGCCGGCAACATCTGCGTGCTGCCAGTATTTTTTGTTGCCGACGTTGTAGATGTTTGCGCCGATTTCGAGGTTTTTAAACGGCTTGTACCACGCGCCGACATCCCATACGCCATAACCTGGCGCTTGGAAAACAGTGTCGCTGCTGACGCGGCTGTGTTTTTTCGACCAGCGCAGCTTGGTACCGACACCCCATTTTTCCTGCGTGTAATCCAAACCCAAAACACCGTTGAGCGGATAAGCGGAATCCAACGGTTTGCCGTCCTGCTGCTCACCGCGCATCCAAGCGATGCTGCCGGAGACTTGCCAGCCCGGCAGGAATTTGTAGGCGGCAGAAGCTTCAGCACCGTAGGTTTTGACGTGATCAAGGTTTTGATATTGGTACTGGATAATCGGGCGTCTGCCAACAGTGGAGGTACCGATTTCAGTGCGGTTGATGAAGTTGCGGTAACGGTTGTAGAACGCGGTGACTTGCGCACGGGCGCGTTCGTTTTTGAACTTCATCCCCAATTCAAAGCTGTTGGAGCGTTCGGATTTGAGGTTGGCATTGGGAATGACGGCATAGCCGTAGGTCGTATTGGCAAACGCCATGGTCGCGCTGTCAAACGGCGGCGTACGGAAGCCTTGTGAATAAGTAGCGAAACCGGTGAACTGCTCACCCATCGGCACGCTCAGGCGCAGGCTGGGCGTAAACGCGGAATCGCTAAAGCGCGTCGCCGTTCCGCCGGGATTTGCGTTGAGATAGGCTTGGTCGGTCGACGTGTTCAGCTTGTCTTTTTCGTAACGCAAGGCCGGGGTCAGGACGATGCCGTTGCCGAAGGTCAGGCTGTCTTGTACGTAAACGCTGAACGTTTTGCGCTTACTGTCGGGGAAAGTTTTATTCGGATAGGTGCTGCCTGCATAAACTTTGCTGACGGCGCCGGTCAGATTGTCCACTGTCAGGCTGTCGCGCGGACGGGCGGTCTCGGTGTGTTTGTATTCTGTGCCGGCAACGACGGTTTGTTTGACCGCACCGTCAAATTCCCACACACTACGCCCGTTCAGCCCGCGTATGGTCTGATTGAAACCGTAGTCGGAATAACGGGTCGAGTTACCTAATTGGCGCGCGCCCATACGCGTAATACTCGCATCGACGGCATCGTCTTCCGTACGCAGTTTTTGCTGATAGGCAGTCAGGTTGGCTTCTTTCAGACGGCCTTCGCCAGCGTAGCGGTAGCCCGCTTCGATACGTTGACGGCGGATACGGTCGCGAGCATTGCTCTCGGATGTTGCGATGGTTACCGGCCCGCGCGATTGCGAACCCAAGCCGTTTGCCAACACGGTGTCGTTGGCGTGGTAATACTGTTCGTACAAAGTTTCAAAACGGTGGCGTTCGTTGCCGATATTGCCTTTCGCCAAAATATTGTAGGCATTGTTTTTCTGTGGATTGGTGGCAGTACGCGCAGTCGAGTAGCTGGTATCGCTGCCCATGTTTTCGGTTTCATGACCTTGACGGCGCGTCAGCATCAGCAGACCTTCAGCGTTTTCATGGAAACCTGCCACAGTCGCCGTCACGCCATGGCTGCGGTCGCGACTGCGGTAGCCGTGTTTCAAACCGAAATGCCCGCGTTTGCCCGCATCGACAAAATCGCTCGGCGAGAGCGTGACCATGTTCACCACGCCGCCGAGCGCGTCGCTGCCGTACAGCGCGGAATAAGGACCTTTAACAATATCGACCTGCTTAAGCGTGTCACTTTCGACCATATCGCGTCCCGAAATCGCGCCGTTGGAGCCGCCGCCTGCATAAGATTCGGGAATGCGCACGCCATCCACCATCATCAGAATGCGGTTGCCGTCTATGCCTCGGATATTGATACCGGCATGACCGCGGCGGTTGTTGTCTGACGGCACGCTGACGCCGGATTCATACATCACGATATCGTCCAAATTCTGCGCCGAGGCTTGATTCAAGGTTTTGCGTCCGATAACCGACACATTCGGCGCCGCTTTATCCAAGGTTTGCGCATTACGGTCGGCCGTAACCACCACAGGCTCTATTTCTGCCTGAGCCACCGGCATCTGAGCCGCATATAACTGTCCGGAAAAAACCGCCCCTATTACACAGGCAATCGCTTTCTTTTTCATTACACAACCTTATTATTTGAATAAAAATGGTTTGCATTTATAAAATAAATAGGCGATTTTTGCAAGTTTAGAAACCACAAGATAGCACTAAAACCACTTCAAAAACGCAAAATATAGTATGACGTAGCTGGATAAATAATTCATGGATCAGAGGCAAAGTGCCCGACTGCATCGGCATAGAAAACCGACCTGCTGTCGTCGACCAAAAATCCCGCATCGGCGATTAGGAGGCCGACACCATCATCGACAAAGATTGAAAAGCGCATCTCCGAAAAAATATTTAGCTGACGAAGCGCTAAGTGTTTTATTCTTGAATCTGTTCCAACCACTAGTATCCGAATATTGCATTTGAAATCTGAATCCAAACCCGTCTGAAATTTTCAAACAGGCTTTTATTTTTTTCCTCTTACCTCACCCTTCTATTTACTTTCAAACTCAAAAAACATTTCCATATTATTAAAAATTAGTTAGAATTTCACAAAATTATAAATAATAATCAAACTTATTTGTGTTATTTTAGTCAGAGTGTAATCGCATCTATTCGGTCTGTCTCATTCAGACGGCCTTACCAATCAAGTTATATGGATACATTCTGAGACCTTTGCAAAATTCCCCAAAATCCCCTAAATTCCCACCAAGACATTTAGGGGATTTCTCATGGGCACCTTCTTCCAGCAAACCGCCCAAGCCATGATTGCCAAACACATCGACCGTTTCCCACTATTGAAATTGGATCAGGTGATTGATTGGCAACCTATCGAACAATATCTGAATCGTCAAAAAATCCGTTACCTTAGAGACCACCGCGGCCGTCCCGCCTATCCCCTGTTGTCCATGTTCAAAGCCGTCCTGCTCGGACAATGGCACAGCCTCTCCGATCCCGAACTCGAACACAGCCTCATCACCCGCATCGATTTCAACCTGTTTTGCCGTTTTGACGAACTGAGCATTCCCGATTACAGCACCTTATGCCGCTACCGCAACTGGCTGGCGCAAGACGACACCCTGTCCGAATTGCTGGAACTGATTAACCGACAACTGACCGAAAAAAACCTAAAAGTAGAGAAAGCATCCGCTGCCGTCATTGATGCCACCATTATTCAGACCTCCGGCAGCAAACAGCGTCAGGCCATAGAAGTTGTAGAGTCAGGAGTGATTTGGAATAGAAACAGCCGAAAACCTGTGTTTGGATTTTTGCTGTTGGGGGAAGGACTTTTTTGCAAAGGTC
>NZ_KV835849.1:348338-397650 GCF_001838135.1 Neisseria sp. HMSC078H04 | reverse complement strand
TGTTGGGGGAAGGACTTTTTTGCAAAGGTCTCGGCCTGAAGAAGTGGATATAAATGAAATCATCTTCCGCCCTACTCGCCAGGAAGTTTGATAACTGTTTGAAATAAAAAAGGTGAGCCAAAATGCTCACCTTCTAAACTAATATTTTGCAATTAACCGAATACTTTTTCTAAATGTGCTTGGTAGTCAGCTAAGTATTTTTCTACTTGTGGATTTTTAATCACATCGTTACATAAGAATGTTGGCAGACAGGTCAATCCGATGAATTCATTGAGTTTGTGGAAGTGCATATACAATACATTCACACCTTTACCTTCGAAGAAATCGCCTTCACGAGTAAACGCTTCAATCGGCGCATTCCAAGTAAGTGAAAGCATGTGTTTTTTGCCTTGTAACAAACCGCCTGTGCCGTAGCCTTCGGTTGGATTGACACGATGACGACCATCACTTTGATAAAGCTTGCCGTGTCCAGTGGTGAATACTTCGTCTATGTATTTTTTCACTGTCCAAGGTTCATGCATCCACCAACCTGGCATCTGCCAAATCACGGCATCCATCCACAAGAATTTTTCGATTTCTGCTTCAACATCGTAACCAGCATCAATCACGGTTTCTTGAACATTGTGTCCAAGTGCGGTCAAAACTTCTTTCGCTTTTTTGTGAAGTGTGTGGTTTAACTTACCATGCGAATGTCCGAAATTTTTACCGCCATCTAGTAATAAAATATTCATTTCACTCTCCTAAACCAGGCAATTCTAAAAAAGAGGGGCTGCTATTATGCCGCTTTGGCCTGTATTTTGAAAGTATGGCTGTCTGCACATCTTAAGCTATGCAACATAAAATCAGAATATCCCGTGAATTTTTCCGGTCAACTGTTTTACGAGGATTTGTTCATAGATAATTTGGACTTAGGCAGACTAAATGACCTAAAAGAAACAGCCAATAGAGAAAAGCCAAAATTTATTTCAACGAGAAACGTATCATTTTTCTGAATACACGGATTGAATAATTTATAAGGGAACTGATTACAAGATAGTTATTACCTATTGAAAGATTTTAACCATCATCAAATGGCATATTCCTATCTGAATATTAGTCCCCTTACTGACCCAACTACAAAGGCTGGGCCAAATCGTTTTCCGTGTTGTAGCTGATAAAATCCTGCTCATGAGGGAAATGGACAACCCGCGCGCGCTGTTGTTGCAACCAGCCGCGGATGCTGCGCATTCCTGAATAAAGGTATGGCACGGTGCTTTGCAGGATTTGCGGACGGATAAACATCACGCTGTAATGCGGCCTGGACGGGGTTTCAACGTAAAATGCATTGCACAACGGCGTGCGTTTGGCGATGGTCTCAAACTGGGAAACCAAGTTTTCAGGCAGGCGGGGCATATCGCAGGAGACGATAAGCAGCCAATCGGCAGTGGCAATTTGTAAATCGTTGGCGGCAGTACATAAGGCGGCTAAAGGACCGTAATGCTGCCATTGGCGCGCATCCGAGAAAACGTGCGCGCTGCGTTGGGCGTAAGATTCAAGGTTGCGGTTGGCACTGATGGCGATATGGCTGACTTGCGGGCGGATTTTTTCGATAACGTGGTCTATCAAGGCTTTATTGTGCCATTGTACCAACCCCTTATCGACACCTCCCATCCGGCTTCCCTGCCCGCCGGCCAATATCAGTGCGAAAATTTTCATTTTGGTAGTCCTTTGCGAAGCAGAGTATGGAGTGTGGTTCAAGATGTTGCGTTTATTGGATAAGTTTCAAGGTTTCAGGCCGTCTGAAACCTTATTTTTATGATTTAATTCACTTGAGATGAATTTTATCATAACATGATTTTACATTAAACCCCTGTTTTTTCTTATCATAACCACACAATTATTTTAGACAGGTTGTTTATAGGCCGAAAGAATGATATTTTTATAAGATTATCGGATTAGTCTTCCTGCGTGCTTTATGCGTTTATTCTCCGGATCTTCAGACGGCCTGAGCCTGTCCTCGCGTTTAAAACTACTGACTGTGTTATGGGTCGGCTCTGCTTTTTTATCGATTGCCTTTACCCTGCTGCTTTCTTGGCGTTTGGAAAGCGCGGCTAAAACGATTGAAGATGCAGGCAGCTTGAAAATGCAGGTGTATCGCTTGGCTTATATGGCAAGCGTCCGTACGCCCAATGCGCAAATTGACAACCAAATCAAAGAATTTGAACGTACGCTGGCCAATGTAACGCAAAGCGATGCCATTCATCCGCTGATTCCGTCACAAATGCCGCTGGCTTACGATTTGATCCAATCGATGCTGTTAATTGATTGGGAATCCAACATCAAGCCTTCTTTGCAACATTACGAGCGGCCGACCCAAATCGGCTTATACCGTTTTGCCGGCAATATCGAGCTGTTTTTACAGGCGATGGAAAATGCCAACGAGCAAAATACTTTGTGGCTGCGCCGTTTTCAAATGGCGATGATGTTGATGATTTTAGTGGCTGCCGGCTTGATGATTGTTTGGCATTATTCGTGGATCATCCGGCCGCTGGAAAAATTGCGCGACGGGGTAGAAACCATCAGCGAAGGTCGTTTCGGGGTACAAATCGATATAGACCAAATTCGTGAATTCGCCCAAGTCAGCAAGGGCTTTAACCAAATGAGCCGCCGTCTGAAAACACTTTATACGGATTTAGAAGGACAGGTTGCCCAACAAACCCAAGACTTGGCCCGGCAAAACCGTGACTTGACCCTGCTCTACCAGACTACGCGCAACCTGCACCAAACCTTTACGCCTCAACAGGCCGCAGAAGAATTTTTGGCTCAGATTCTGCCTGCGTTTTCCGCTTTGGGCGGTACGGTATATCTTTCCGATGAAGAACGCAAACGCTCTGACTTGGCGGCAAGTGTCGGTGAAACCGAAGAGGGAAATCGTGTAGAATTCCCAATCGTTTACCAAGACGAACAGCTCGGTGTATTGGCCCTGTATTTTTCAGACGGCCATATGCCCAATGAGCAAGATGAAAAATTGTTGCAGACTTTAAGCGGGCAGCTGGGGATTTCCATCGCCAACAACCGCATGGAACAAGAGCGCCGCCTGCTTGCAGTCTTGCAGGAGCGTAACTTGATTGCACAAGGTTTGCATGACAGCATCGCGCAAGCTTTAACCTTTTTGAATTTGCAGGTGCAAATGTTGGAAAGCGCGTTTGCTTCAAACCAACGCGAGCAGGCTGAAGAAAACATCAGCTTCATTAAAGACGGCGTACAGGAATGCTATGAAGACGTCCGCGAGCTTCTGATGAATTTCCGCACCAAAATCAGTAATAAAGATTTCCCTGAAGCGGTAGAATCGCTG
Source organism: Neisseria sp. HMSC078H04 (assembly GCF_001838135.1). Lineage (NCBI taxonomy): Bacteria > Pseudomonadati > Pseudomonadota > Betaproteobacteria > Neisseriales > Neisseriaceae > Neisseria > Neisseria sp. HMSC078H04. The sequence goes on along the minus strand of NZ_KV835849.1, from coordinate 394,316 downwards.
CTGGCGCGTTTTGAACGACAAACCGGTATTCCAGTTGATTTAAAATGGCAGGACGACGGGCAGGCTTTGAATTATGATGAGCATTTGCAAATCATCTTCATCTTGCAGGAAAGCCTGTCCAATATCCGGAAGCACGCGCGTGCGCAACATGTCAGCGTCGAAATTGCTAACCACGGCGATTTTGTCATGATGATTCGGGACGACGGCGCAGGCTTTAATAAAGAACACCTATCAAACCGGCCTTCAGGCGAACATGTCGGCTTGGGCATTATGCAGGAACGGGCCCAACGGATTAACGCAGAATTGGCCATTACATCGCAGATTGGGCAAGGTACGGCGGTTATGCTGACTTTGCCGCAACAAATGAGAACAGCATCATGACGATTAAAATTACCCTTATTGACGACCACACCCTATTTCGCAGCGGCATCAAGGCCTTGCTTTCGCGCCAGCCTGATTTTGAAGTCGTCGGCGAAGCTTCAGACGGCCTGGCCGGCGTAAAAATGGTTGAGCAGCTCAAGCCTGATGTGGTCTTGCTGGACTTGGATATGCCGGTCATGAACGGTCGCGAAGCATTGGCTCAAATTTTAAGTATCAATCCGCAGCTGACCGTCATCATGCTGACCGTTTCCGAAGACAGCGATGACTTGACCGAATGTATGCGTATGGGCGCAAAAGGCTTTTTGCTGAAAAACATCAATGCCGACTTCCTGTTGGAAAGCATTCGCAAAGCCGTCGATGGCGACAATGTCTTCTCTCCGGAAATGACCAGCCGCTTGGTGCAATCGCTGATTTCTCCATCTCCTTCCCGCTCCGACCATCTGCTGGAGCAACTGACCCCGCGCGAAATGGAAATTTTGGGCTATCTTGCCGCCGGACACAGCAACAAAATCATTGCCCGCCATTTGAATCTGGCAGAGTCAACCGTCAAAGTGCATGTGCAAAACCTGTTGCGAAAGTTGAACCTAAGCAGCCGCGTCCAAGCAGCGGTTTATGCGGTGCAACACAAAGTACCGCAACCGGTATTGTCTTAATCAGGCCGTCTGAAACCTTCTTTTTAAAAGGTTTCAGGAAAAGCGTTTATTCGCTATAATCACGCCGATTTATATGCAGGGTTGTCTGATTCTTTCAGACGGCCTTTTTATTTGATTTCCCACTGATTTAAAACAACATGTCCGAAAACATTCCAGAAAATACACCCGAAAATACCGTTCCTGAAGAACACAAACGCAGCATCCGCAGTTTCGTCTTGCGTCAAGGCCATATGACCGCGGCCCAACAGCGCGCCATCGATACGATGTGGCCGCAATTTGGTGTGGACTTCCAAGAAGCTCCTTTGGACTTGAACCGCACTTTTGGCCGGGATAATCCTAAAGTTTTGGAAATCGGTTTCGGTATGGGCGTCGCGACAGTGGAAATCGCCAAACGTCTGCCCGATACCGACTTTTTAGCGATTGATGTTCACGGCCCGGGCGTCGGCAATATCTTGAAGCTGATTGAGGAAGAACACATTTCCAATATCCGCGTGATGCGTCATGATGCAGTGGAAGTAGTAGAAAAGATGCTGGAAGACGGTTCTTTAGACGGCATTCATATTTTCTTCCCTGACCCTTGGCACAAAAAACGCCACAATAAACGCCGCTTGGTACAAGTGCCGTTTGTTGAAAAGCTGCTGCCCAAACTCAAAAGCGGCGGCTATGTCCATATGGCGACCGACTGGGAAGAATACGCCGTGCAAATGCTGGAGGTTTTGAGCAGTTTCGACGCTTTGCAAAACACGGCTGCCGATTACGCTCCTACGCCTGATTATCGTCCTGAAACCAAATTTGAAGCCCGAGGCAAACGATTGGGTCATGGCGTTTGGGACTTGGTGTTCCGCAAAAAATAAAGCAAAATATAAAACACAAGGCCGTCTGAAAAATTTCAGACGGCCTTTTATCTTACTGATTAAGCCAAGAAAAGTTTATAAGCCGGATTATCGGTTTCTTCTTTATAAACATAACCCAAGCTCTCCAAGAAATCGGTAAAGGCTTCATTGTCGCTTTCAGGTACATCGATACCGACTAAAATACGGCCGTAGTCCGCACCATGATTGCGATAATGGAACAAGGTAATATTCCATTCGGCGCGCATATGGTTCAAGAAACGGGACAATGCGCCGGGGCGCTCAGGGAATTCAAAGCTGACCAAGCGTTCGCTGGATACTTTTTCCGTCCGTCCGCCGACCATGTAACGGATATGGATTTTGGCGATTTCGTCATTGGTCAGGTCGACATTGGGCAAACCTGCGTCAGCCAGTTGTTTGCTGATGACGGCCAAGTCTTGCGCACCGGCAGTTTGCAGGCCGACAAAAATATGAGCATTGTTGTCGTTGCCGTAGCGGTAGTTGAACTCGGTAATGTTCCGACTACCCAAGACATTGATAAACTTGAGAAAGCTTCCTTTTTCTTCAGGAATGGTAACGGCGAAAATACCTTCGTTGCCCTCGCCCAGCTCACTGCGTTCTGAAACATGGCGCAGGCGGTGGAAGTTCATGTTGGCGCCACTGGTGACGGCAACTAGGTTTTGACCTTGAATATTGTTTTTAGCAACATAAGCCTTCAAGCCGGCAAGGGCCAATGCACCCGCAGGCTCGGTAATGCTGCGCGTATCGTCAAAAATATCTTTAATCGCGCCGCACAACATATCCGTATTGACCGTAATAATCTCGTCCAACAGCTCTTTACACAGGCGGAAAGTTTCCTCGCCCACTACTTTAACCGCTGTGCCGTCTGAAAACAGACCGACATCTTTCAAATGTACGATTTCCCCAGCCTCAACCGATTGCTTCATACAGCAAGAATCATCGGTTTGCACGCCAATGACTTTAATTTGAGGGCAAACCTGTTTGATGAACGCCGCTACGCCTGCTGCCAAACCGCCGCCGCCAATCGGCACAAAAATCGCATTGATATTGCGGTGCTGGCGGAGGATTTCCATGCCGACAGTGCCCTGACCTGCAATCACATCAGGATCATCAAATGGCGCGATATAGGTCAGTTTTTCCTTTTCTGCCAACTCCATCGCATAATCATAGGCGTCGTTGTAAGAAACGCCTTTCAATACCACTTCACCGCCACGGCTCTTTACTGCATCAATTTTGATTTTCGGCGTAGTTTCCGGCATCACGATGACGGCGCGGCAACCCAAATATTGCGCCGATAAAGCCACACCCTGCGCATGGTTGCCCGCGCTTGCTGCAATCACGCCGCAATCCAAGGCTTCTTTCGGCAGCTTCGCCATTTTGTTGTACGCACCGCGGATTTTGAACGAAAACACCGGCTGCAAATCTTCACGTTTGAGCAAAACCTGATTGTTCAGACGGCCTGACAGACTGCGTGCCAAATCCAAAGGCGTTTCTACGGCTACATCATAAACGGAAGCGGTCAAAATACGGGTTAGATAATCAGAAAGAGGAAGGGAATGGTTCATGGTATTTTTAGTGTTCGGAAATAAATTGCAATTCGGTCAAATCGACCGGAGGAAAAAGTTAAAACCATACCCCTGAGGCCGTCTGAAGGCAAGAAAAATCTTAGCAAAGCCTAAATGAGACGGTATAATGTCCGCTTAATATCTATTTAATATGCCAAACTGTTTGCTTCATAACAGTATCCACTCATATTCAAATCCACAAATAATGATGAAAAAAACGCTACTTAGCTTAATTTTTGCTGCCCTCCTGAATACTCCTGCCCTCGCTGCCGACCCGGTTGCATCTGCACCTGCCGTACAAAGCGAGGCTCAAACGCAGCCGCTGCTACACAGTATCAACAGCCCGACAACGCCGCCGGAAATTGCGGCGACGGCCTATATCGTTACCGACCTGCACAGCAAGCAAACCTTGGCATCCAACAATGCCGATACACCTATCGAGCCAGCCGCGTTGACGCAAATGATGACCGCCTACCTTGCCTTTAAAGCACTGGAAAACGGTACACTTGAAGCAAGCCAAATGCTGACTGTTTCCAATGCCGCATGGAAAGTCGAAGGTTCGCGCATGTTCCTTGATCCGAAAGTTCCTGTCAGCGTCAGCTCCTTGATTAAGGGTACAACCATCCAATCGGCCAACGATGCCGCCATTACCCTTGCCGAAGCCATTGGCAACGGCTCTATCGACGAATTCGTCAAAAAAATGAATGAAGAAGCCAAACGCTTGGGCATGAAGCACACCCACTTCAACAACCCGACTGGTGTTTCTTCTAACGGCCATGTTTCAACCGTTGGCGACCTTGCCATCTTGGCTGCCGCGCTCATTAATGACTATCCGAAATATTATCCTTTATTTGCAAACAAATCTTTCAAATACAATAATATCGAGCAGCCCAACCGCAATCTCCTACTCTATCGCGACAGCAGTATCGACGGTTTGAAAACCGGCTATTCTGAAGGCGCAGGTTATCATCTTGCCGCTTCCAGCAAACGCAACAACCGCCGTATTGTTTCCATTCTTGCCGGTGCCGAATCCACCGAAGCGCGCGCCAGTGAAAGCAGCAAACTGCTCAACTGGGCGTTACAGGCATTTGATACGCCCAAACTTTATAACGGCGGAGAAGTAATTTCCCAAGTCAAAGTTTACAAAGGCAGCACCAAAGCCGTAGACATCGGTTTTTTGGACGATGTTTACATTACCATCCCCCACGATACCGGCAAAAACGTCAAACCAATCTTAGAAACACTTCAGCCTGTCCTCGCCCCAATTGAAAAAGGCCAAGTATTGGGTAAACTGAAAGTCATGAAAGACGGCAAAGTCATTGCCGAAAAAGACGTCGTTGCCCTGACCGGCGTGGAAGAAGGCAGCTGGTTGCGCCGTATGTGGGACGCGATTGTGTTGTGGTTTAAAGGTTTATTCAGTTAAATCCTTCTAAACGATTACCCATAACAAGATAAGCCACAAAAAGGCCGTCTGAAACCTGTTTGCCAGATTTCAGACGGCCTTTTTTATTCAATCTAACACACAATCAATTAGATGATTCCAGCGTTGGCGGTAGATGCTGTGTCATCGTGAACATCAGCCGTATCGACAGACGAGTAGCTCATGCGCTCAGTATGCGTATTGACGGCTGACAAATTATTGATATTGCCGTTGCCTGACAATCTCCCCATCAACTCTTGCAGGCTCAATGTACCTTCATCGAAACGGAAGGTATCAATCACAGCATCAGTTTTACCGGAAACGAATTGGTCATTGATGGTTATGCTATCCCCTTCTGATCCCTTAATGGTAATTTTCCAATCGATATTGCCTCGAACATCAGTGATGGCATCAATATGCAGGTCATTAACAGAAATATTTTGGCCAAATTGCAGTGCATTATCTTCGCTCACATTATCGGTAATCGTATCCTTACCTTCTCCAAGGCTGAAAACATAAGTATCGGCACCCTTGCCGCCTACCAAGTAATCGGTTCCTTGTCCGCCGAACAAAACGTCGTCGCCATCACCGCCATTCAAATAGTCATCGCCACTTTCTCCCCATAGGGTATCATAACCATTTCCCCCATAGACAGAGTCATTACCCATACTGCCATTGAGACGATCGTCTCCATCATAACCGGAAATGATGTCATTACCTGAATCGCCATTAATCATATCATGGCCCAAACCGCCTCTGATACGGTCATTACCATCGCCGCCACTGATAGAATTGTTGCCATTTCCTGTAATAGTAATGATGTCATCACCTCCCCAGGCATAGATAGTGTCATTACCATTTTTACCATCAATTCTGTCAATACCACTCGTACCATCGATATGATCATCCGCTTGTGTACCTTTAATATTGGTTACAGTTACAGTTTCATATCCAGGAGTATTACCATGAATATATGATTTATCAATAACATAGCGTTTTTCTTCATAAACAGATGTTGTAACATGGTCTGCATCACTCGCTACTGTATTATTTCCACTAACTGTATCATTTGCATTAATAAAAACTGTAATATCATTTATTGATGTATTAAGATCATCAGGTATGGTATTACGAATTGTTGTAATGTCTCGTTTCGACAAATTATCAATAATCGTGTTTCCTTCAATTCTAATATTACAAATTATCAATAATCGTGTTTCCTTCAATTCTAATATTATTTAGCTCTCCTCTTAGTGGCATATTATGAATCTTATCTTCATAGTCTCGGCCCTCTTCTAAATCAATAGCACCTTTAATACGACCATAAGCATCGGTATTAGTACCATTACTAACAAATAAATTATTATGAATGTTAATGCCTGGATCGTTAAGATCAAAATTATGGCCACTAAATACAGTATTAACTCGTACGCCACTCCAATTAGCATTATCTTTGATAAGGTTATTGGCTACTTCATGACCTTTACCGCCAAAGATACCAATACCTGCTGCACGCCAGCCTAATTCAACGGTATTATTCAAAAAGCGGTTATTTTCAGCAACATGGGCATTGGTATTCTCATGATGGCTTGACCATGTCGCTAAGTTATCATCACCATTGCCACGGATATTGGAATTGATAACGGTGGAATTGCTGGTACCTTGGGCAAAGTTAACACCATCTGCCAAGTTATTGCGAATAGTGGCATTAGAAATAGTCAAACCATCAGTGTAATTTAAAGGTTTGTTTTGAGAATAATCTCCAATCCATACGCCAGCTTCAAAATGTTCGATTTTGATATCGTGAATAGAAGAGCCAGTACCTAAAGTACCGGATATACCTTTGTAATTGGCTTTCTCATCATATCTTGAGTTTAGATTTGAATCCATGGAGAGATTGCCCAAATCTATATTGTTACTACCGGGTTCAAAAGTAATACCACCGCCACCACTCACATAACCCTTATCATCGTATTTAGCAGCTTCTGTATTTAAAAAATGTAACTTAGTGTGCCATTGCCCTGCACCGGTAATCTTAATACCATCAGGAACATAAAGAGAAATCGGTCGTGAAAAATCAAATTGGCCTTCGGGGATATAAACAGTTTTATGTTCTGTATTTTTTGCAGCTTCTACTGCCTTCACAAATGCCTGGTAATCATCCGAGCCGTCATTGGCAATTGCACCAAAATTGACATCAGTAATGCTAACACTGTTTTCAGGCTGTCTAATGGCGTCCGGTGCCTTTTCCAAATCAACCAAGTCAATGCCTACGGGTGTGCTGTCGAGATTAGTGATGGTAACTGTATCTCCTTTATTGATATGGGCATCTTTAAATAATTGGCTGACTTCGTCAAATTGGAAGCGGGCAAGCCTATCTGGCGCGGGTGTATCATGAACTTTAATATCGCCATCCGGATGATATTTGTAGTTATCCAAATATTGCCAGTTGGATTTGGAAGATAAATCCAAAGTACCGATCACTGTATTATTGACTTTGACTTCTACTTTACCGCTTTCACCGTCAGGAACGGTATAACGGATGGTTGCAGCATTGGCTTCTGCTTGCGCAATAAATGAAACGGACGCATTGGTCGTCAAATCAACATATGCCTGACCGCTTGCTTCACGGGCAGTTGCGCGTTCTGCCTCTGAAGAAGAGGCATTTTTAACAACGCCGTTTTTCAGTTCACTTTGTTCTGCCTCATAAGTCGTATAGCCAAGTTTGGCACCATATTGAGAGGCATCAGGTACTGCTGTTTTAATATTTACCATTTAATATATTCCTTCAAAAATGTCGTAATATTGAATTATTCTTTTGAAAAAGCTTTTATTAGTCATAATTTTGGCATAAAAGTTCAATATACTATTGTTTAATTTTGAAAAGAAAATGCCGTCTGAAAATATAGAAATTTTCAGACGGCATCTCAATGCCTTATTAGATTGTTGGTAAAGATTTAAGCCATACTTTTTCTCCAGATAGCTTTCAATTGCCTGTTTATATTCAGATGTATCATTCAATCAAATGATTTATATGGATATTTTCTTCTAGCAAGTACATACTATCTAGAACCTTAATTTACTGCGACTTATCTTTCTGCCATGCTTGGTATGAACGAATGGCTAAAAACAGGCAGACAATCCAAATTATGCCCAAGAAGCCCCAAACACCGGTTGCACCGAACTCGTTAAATAACCAAGCAACTGCTCGGCCTTTACGAGAAGCGTGTTCGGTATCGACAACATTTACAGTATCTCCAAGCGTAATGTACCAGCCCAGCACTGGCAATACGATTAGCGCAAACAGATTCTGTAATAGTTTTTTAAGATTTGCATTCATATTGTTTCCTTACAAAACGCCTTTTTCTCCAGATAGCTTTCGTAATCGCCCAAGTAGTGTTCATATCCACCTTTGCCATCCAATTCAATGATTTGGGTAGCCAATGAAGATACAAACTGACGGTCATGCGAGACGAAAATCAGCGTGCCGTTGTATTTTTCCAGCGCCATGTTCAAGGATTCGATGCTTTCCATGTCCATGTGGTTGGTCGGTTCGTCCATGACTAAAACATTGGGTTTCAACAGCAACAGTTTGCCGTAAAGCATACGGCCTTTTTCGCCACCGGAGAGAACCTTCACTTTTTTCACGACATCGTTGCTGCCGAAGAGCAAGCGGCCCAAAGTGCCGCGGATGACTTGTTCGTCATCGCCTTCCTGACCCCATTGGCGCATCCATTCGCTCAGGTCCATATCGACGTCGAAGTCGTTTTCATGGTCTTGCGGATAGTAGCCGACACTGGCTTTTTCCGCCCATTTGATGGTGCCTTCGTCCGGCAACAGGCCATCTGAATATTCGGGGTTGTATGCGCCTGCCAAGAGTTTCAGCAAGGTAGATTTACCTGCGCCGTTCGGGCCGATGATGGCGAGGCGTTGGCCTGCTTCAAGGATGAAGTTCAGGTTTTTAAACAACTGGGTTTCAAAACGTTTGGTCAGTTTTTCAACTTCCACTGCCTGACGGTGCAATTTGGCTTTTTCATCAGCTTCAAAACGGATATACGGGTTTTGACGGGTAGAAGGTTTAACTTCGACCATCTCCGATTTGATTTTGTCGGCCTGTTTCAGACGGCTGGTTGCCTGACGGGCTTTGGATTTGTTCGCAGAGAAGCGTGCAACGAACTCTTGCAGTTCTTGCAGTTTCTCTTTGGCTTTGGCGTTGTCTTTCAGGGCGCGTTCGCGCGATTGGGCGGAAGCGAGCATGTAGTCGTCGTAGTTGCCCGGATAGATGGTGATGGTGTTGTAGTCCAAATCCGCCATGTGTGTGCAGACTTCGTTCAAAAAGTGACGGTCGTGCGAAATGATGATCATGGTGGAGTCGTATTGGTTCAACACGCCTTCCAACCAGCGGATGGTATTAATGTCCAAGTTATTGGTCGGTTCGTCCAAAAGCAATACATCTGGCTTGGAGAACAGGGCTTGCGCCAGCAATACGCGCAGCTTGAAGCCCGGGGCGACTTCTGCCATGGTCGCATTGTGCAAATCTTCGGAAATGCCCACGCCGCTCAACAATTCGGCAGCACGTGCTTCGGCAGTGTAGCCGTCGTATTCAGCAAACTTAGCTTCCAGTTCGGCGGCTTTCATGTAGTCGTCTTCGGTAGCTTCGGGGTTGGCATAAATCGCATCACGCTCGGTCATCGCCGCCCACATTTCGGTATGCCCCATCATCACTACGTCCAGCACGCGCATGTCTTCGTAGGCAAACTGGTCTTGACGCAATTTACCCAAACGCACGCCGTTTTCAATCGCTACTTCGCCGGCAGTCTGTTCCAAATCGCCGCCGAGAATTTTCATGAAGGTGGACTTGCCTGAGCCGTTGGCGCCGATCAAGCCGTAACGGTTGCCTTCACCGAATTTGACGGATACGTTTTCAAACAGCGGCTTTGCGCCGAACTGCATGGTGATGCCGTTGGTAGAAATCATTATTCGTAAAACCTTTATAAATAGAATGTTATAATCGGACGCGATTGTAGCATATTTTTGCAAAGACCTCAGGATTGAGGCCATGGCAAATGTGCCCAATACCGATGCAAGATAAAAACAGGCAACGCTTCACGCAAAAATGCGTTGTAGGCAGCCTTTCAGGCCGTCTGAAACGGAGAAACGATATGGAAACGCACAAAATCTATTACGCCGTGATTATTTTGGTATGCGCCGCTTCCATGCTGCTCAGCCCGTTTTTCTATATCCGCCGCACGCGCTCGGGCGCCGAATTGCGGCGCGCGCCCAGACAGTGGAAACCCATCTTCTTCGCCAACATCATCATGATTGCGGCTTTGTTTGTTTGGTGGAAATGGTTTTAAGGAAAAATAAAAATGAACAAAATCTGGATCAGCACATTACTGCTCGCTTTGACAACTGCGGTTTCCGCCGCGCCTATTTTTGAATGTACCGATTCTGCCGGCCGCAAAGTCTATACCCAAGCCGGCGGTAAAAACTGCAAAGCCAGCAATATCGGCAAACCGTCCGTATATACTTCTGCGCCTGTTTCAACACCGGCAACGCCGACTTCCCCAAGCAAAGCCGAGCAGGCGGAAGAAGCTGTCGCCCCGGTCAATCCGCCTGATGTCGGCACGGCCAAGCGTGCTTTAGATACCGCCAAGAAAAATTTGGAAGAAGGCAAAAAAGTGCGTTATGGCAATGAACGCAACTATGCCCGCTATCTCGAACGGATCAACGGTTTGGAAAAAGCCGTCCGCTCTGCTCAGGAAAACTATGACGCGGCGCAACGCCAGCCTGCATATCAAGATCCTGTTGCCTATTGATCCTTACCACACCAGCAAGGCCGTCTGAAATTTGGTTTTCAGACGGCCTTTTCAGCTTTTCAATATAACAAAATCGTCTTTATACCAAACAAAGCATTCTTTCCAGTTTTCAGACGGCCTTGTTAAAGTAAGCGTGTATTAAATTCTGACGGTTGCCATTATGTTGTTACTCAAAACGCCTTCTGTATTGCCGGGTTTCAAGCTCAGCCTGGGTTTGACGGTTTTGTGCCTGTCGCTTTTGGTAGTTTTGCCGTTTGCGATGATGGCGGCCAAATCGGCGGAAATCGGCTGGAGCGGATTTTGGAACACGATTACCGAACCCAATGTCTTGGCGGCCGTCTGGCTGAGCTTGCGGATGTCGTTTTATGCGATGTTAACCAATATCGTGTTCGGCACGTTGGTCGCCTGGGTATTGGTGCGCTATGAATTTCCGGGCAAAGGGTTGGTAAACGCTTTGGTCGATTTGCCGTTTGCGCTGCCGACAGCGGTAACAGGCATTGCGTTGGCAACCCTGTATGCGCCCAATGGCTGGATAGGCCGTTTTTTCGAGCCTTTGGGTATCAAAATCGCCTTTACGCCCATCGGTATTTGGATTGCGCTGATTGTCGTCAGCCTGCCCTTTATCGTCCGCGCCGTACAACCGGTATTGGAAGAATTGTCGGGCGAGTATGAAGAAGCAGCGGCAACTTTGGGCGCAAGCCGTTGGACTACGTTCCGCCGTGTTCTCTTGCCTGAAATCACACCGGCCTTGTTGACCGGTGCAGGCATGATGTTTGCCCGCTCTACCGGCGAATACGGCTCGGTCATTTTCATCGCGGGCAATATTCCGATGGTGTCTGAAATCCTGCCCTTGATTATTACCGGCAAACTGGAGCAATACGATGCTCAGGGCGCGTCTGCCGTTGCTCTGTTTATGCTGATGATTTCGTTTGTCATCCTGCTGATTTTAAACATTATGCAATGGACTTTGAGCCGCCGTGCCGGAGCGAAGGTTTAACAAACAACAGGCCGTCTGAAACATCAAGCAAACATTTTTTAGACGGCCTAAACGGATACAAGAATAAATAGAGACTTCACTAACATGAAAACCCATTCTACCAATCCAAACCTGAGCGAACCGCGTTGGCTGCGCGTATTGCTGACTGCTACCGCCTTGGGCTTTCTGCTGCTGATGCTGGTCGTGCCTTTGGTTGCCGTATTCTACGAGGCCTTAAAAGGCGGTTGGGATTTATACCTGCAATCCTTGACCGATCCCGAAGCATGGTCTGCCATCAAATTAACCCTGATTACCGCTCTGATTGTTGTTCCTATCAATGCCGTATTGGGTGTGGCGATGGCGTGGCTGTTGACCCGTTTCGACTTTCGCGGCAAGCAGTTGCTGACCACCCTGCTCGATTTGCCGTTTTCCGTATCGCCCGTGGTGGCCGGTTTGATGTTCGTCTTATTGTTCGGCACGCATACGGCATTGGGCGGCTGGCTTGAAGCGCAAGGCATACAGATTATCTTCGCCATCCCCGGCATTATTTTGGCGACGCTGTTCGTTACCTTCCCCTTTGTCGCGCGCGAAATCATTCCTTTAATGCAGGCGCAGGGCGACAGCGAAGAACAGGCCGCGCTAATACTCGGCGCAAGCGGCTGGCAGATGTTTTGGCGCGTTACCCTACCCAACATCAAATGGGCGCTGCTCTACGGCATCATCCTCACCAACGCCCGCGCGATGGGCGAATTCGGCGCGGTCAGCGTGGTATCGGGACACATCCGCGGCGAAACCAACACCATCCCGCTTTTGGTTGAAATCTTCTACAACGAATACAACTTCACCGGCGCATTCGCCCTCTCCGGCGTATTGGCACTTTTAGCCTTGGCCACATTGCTGGTGCAAAACATCATCACAAAATTACAAGACAAAAAACTCGCCGCCGCTGAAAGGAACGCAGCATGAGCATTACTATTCAAAATCTAAACAAACACTTCGGAGCGTTCCACGCGCTGAAAAACATCAACCTCAACGTCCCCACCGGCAAACTCGTTTCCCTGCTCGGCCCATCCGGCTGCGGCAAAACCACGCTCCTGCGCATTATCGCCGGACTGGAAAACGCCGATGGCGGCCAAATTCTCTTTGACGGCCAAGACGTAACCGCCAAGCATGTGCGCGAGCGCAAAGTCGGCTTCGTGTTCCAACACTACGCCCTTTTCCGCCACATGAACGTGTTTGACAACGTCGCCTTCGGTTTGACCGTATTGCCCAAGTCCGAACGCCCGTCCAAAGAACAAATCCGCGCCAAAGTCGAAGAATTGCTCAAACTCGTGCAGCTTTCCCAACTCGCCAAATCCTATCCGCACCAGCTCTCCGGCGGCCAACGCCAACGCATCGCCCTCGCCCGCGCCCTCGCCGTCGAACCCAAACTTCTGCTCTTGGACGAACCCTTCGGCGCGCTGGATGCCAAAGTGCGCAAAGAATTGCGCACCTGGCTGCGCGACATCCATCACAACCTAGGCGTAACCAGCATTCTGGTGACGCACGACCAAGAAGAAGCCCTTGAAGTTTCCGACGAAATCGTCGTCATGAACCACGGCAAAATCGAGCAAACCGGCAGTGCCGAAGCCATTTACCGCAAACCTGAAAACGCCTTCGTTACCGAATTTCTCGGCGAAACCGACGCCTTCGAAGGCAGAATCGAAAAAGGCATCTGGCATTACAACGGCTTCGCGTGGAAATTGGACACGCACTACAAATGGCAGGAACAAACCGCTATCGGCTACATCCGTCCGCACGAATGGCAGCTTGCCGCCGAAAACGAAACCCCGATGATCCGCGCCAAAATCGAAAAAATCCACGCCGTCGGCGCATTGACGCATATTGTGGTAAAACACGACAAACAAGACGTGCATATCACGCTGGCAGGCAGCGATGCCGCGCGTTACCAAATCGCCGAAGGCAAAGAATTGAGGCTGATTCCGAAACAGGTTTATGTCTTTTCTCAAAACGAGCTGATTGAATATTCGATTTGAGACTAAAGCATAAGGCCGTCTGAAAATCTGCTTTCAGACGGCCTTTCATCTTATTTAAACCTGCCAATCAATCGGCTCTAAACCATGTGCCTGCAAATAAGCGTTTGCCTGCGAAAAATGTTTGCAGCCAAAAAAGCCGCGATATGCCGATAAAGGCGAAGGGTGCGGCGCGGTCAGCACCAAATGGCGATTGCGGTCGATAAACGCGCCTTTCTTCTGCGCATGGCTGCCCCACAGCATAAAGACTAAATGCTCGCGTTCCTTATCCAATTGTCGGATGACTTCATCGGTAAATGCCTCCCAGCCGAGGGTCGCATGGGAATGCGCCGAGCCGGCACGGACAGTCAATACCGTGTTCAACAGCAATACGCCCTGTTCCGCCCAATGCTGCAAATAGCCGTGTTGCGGAATCTGAAAGCCCTCAATATCCGTCGCCAACTCTTTATAAATATTGACCAGTGACGGCGGCACCGCAATTTCAGGCTGTACGGAAAACGCCAAACCATGCGCCTGACCCGCGCCGTGATACGGATCTTGCCCCAAAATCACAACCTTTACACTTCCAAACTCTGTCGTCCGAAAGGCATTGAATACATCGCGCTCAGGAGGATAAACGGTTATCCCAGCCTGCCTTTCGTGGCGCACCTTCTCCAAAATCGTTTGAAAATACGCCTTTTCTTTTTCCGCACCAATCGCCTCGTGCCAAGTCTGCATTATTTACCGCTCCGTATTTGAATGGGCTTATTATAAAGGATATGCCGCATAACGATATGGTTTGTTGCCACCACCGGACTGAAGATTATCGACAGCAACAAGCCTAAAGCGTCATAATAGCATTCTGAATCAGGCCGTCTGAAAACCCGATACGGCTTTTCAGACGGCCTTTTTATATCGTTCGATTTTTATATGAATACACCAACCATAAAAACCTATCTTGTCGGCGGCGCCGTCCGCGACCATCTTTTAGGCCTGCCCGTCAAAGACCGCGACTGGGTAGTCGTCGGTGCAGATGCGCAAACCATGTTGGCTCAAGGCTATCAGCCGGTCGGCAAAGATTTTCCCGTCTTTCTCCATCCGGACAGCCACGAAGAATACGCCCTCGCCCGTACCGAGCGCAAAACCGCCAAAGGCTATGCCGGATTCAGTTTTCATGCCGATAAAGACGTTACGCTGGAACAAGACCTGATGCGTCGCGACCTGACCATCAATGCCATGGCTCAGGATTCAGACGGCACGATCATCGACCCCTTTGGCGGACAACAAGATTTGGCGGCCGGCATCCTGCGCCACGTTTCGCCCGCCTTTGCCGAAGATCCCGTGCGGATTTTGCGTATCGCCCGTTTTGCCGCGCGTTATGGTTTTCAAATTGCCGATGAAACCATGTCGCTGATGCGGCAAATGGTAGAAAACGGCGAAGCGGACGCTTTAGTCGCCGAACGCGTCTGGCAGGAATTGGCCAAAGGCTTGATGGAAAAAAACCCGCGCAAAATGATTGAAGTTTTGCGCGAATGCGGCGCACTCAAAGTTTTACTGCCCGAAGTCGATGCCCTTTTCGGCGTACCGCAACGCGCCGACTATCATCCCGAAATCGACAGCGGTATTCATACGCTGATGGTTGTACAACGAGCCGCCGAGATGAACCTGTCCCTCGCCGAACGCTATGCTGCCTTATTGCACGACTTGGGCAAGGCAAAAACACCGGCCGATATACTGCCGAAACACTACGGACACGACCTTAACGGCGTCGAACCCGTCCGCGAAGTCAATCAACGCCTGCGCGCGCCCAAACACTGCGCCGAGCTTGCCGAACTCGTCTGCCGTTGGCACATCATGCTCCATCAAGTCAGGCAGTTCAAAAGCAAAACCATTTTGAATGTTTTGAAAAAAACCGACGCATTCCGCCGCCCCGAACGTTTTCAGACGGCCTTAAACGTCTGCGTGGCCGACAAACAAGGCCGTCTGAACCTTGAAGACACCCCCTATCCGCAGCGTGAACACTGGCTGGCCTTACTTGAAGCCGCCAATCAAGTAGATGCAGGCAAAATTGCCACCGAGTGTCGCGCGCAAGGAAAAGCGCACCTTATCGCCGAACAAATCGATCATGCCCGCTTAGCACAAATTACACCGCTGCAAAAAGCGTATCAGGCTGAAAAAATAGGAGGATATTGATGACATCTTCGCGTTATAAAATTGAACAAACACCTAGCAAAATTACCTTGTCAGCAAAAATTATACGTAACCGACTCAAACTTCTATTAACTTGCAGAGACCTTGTAATCGTACTATTGATATTAGCAAACATTCCAAATTTAAACTTTGAATCAGCATTTAATATCATACTCCTCATATTTTTGGGTCTGCTTTCTTTCCAATGTATTTATGACTTACTGTGGCAACTTTTTGGACAAGAACATATTCATGTTCAAAATGGAATACTTTCACACCAGTTCGCGCTGTTTGGATTGGGAAAAGGTAAAAAATTTTCACTCGTAGAAATAGCGCAATGGCAGCCACATGAGAACCATGCAAATACTAAAAACACTAAAATAACACTGCGTAACTATTTGAGCCAGAGAAGGAATACATCCACCATCTCCAGCCCCTTACGACAACCAAATAGTAAACAAGGTGCATGGTCATTTGTTTATCATGGGGAAACCATATATATCGGAGAATTTTTTTATAGCGACGATTACCAAGCAATTAACTCAAAATTAAATAGCCTAATGCCAAAAAAAGCCAAAACAGAGGCACTTTCCGAACCAGAACACGGCCTTTAAAACAGCCACCACGATATCTGCTATAATCCGCAACTTAACCACCTTATTTCAACAATAAAAATCATGACTATCCAGACCGATTTACTTCACGAAAAAATCAGCAATGAAGATTATCAACGCCTCATTGTCAAACACAGCGAATCTTTCAGCGACGGCGAAATCTGCCTATTGAATGAGATTTTGGAAAAATTTGAATTTGATGTCATACAGGAACAAGCATTGGTGCAAGCTGTGATGCAGCAGGTGCGCTTCGATCCAAACGACTACCATATCGACAGCGACGATGAAGACACAACCGGTATCTGCCCGCACTGTATCAATCCGCCCATGCCGCCCCTGCGCGATTATTTGGTTTGGCGCGAAACACGCGGCTGAAAATTTTCCTAATCGATTTTGATAAGTTACTAACCACTCGCTATCGAACAAGGCCGTCTGAACAGGTGTCATCGTTACATTTGTTCAGACGGCCTTTTGTAAATAAATGTTCACGACTAGGATAAATCAGTATAATCTGCGCCGTTTGAATTTTCTTCGGAGCTTTTATGAACCAGCTTAAAACGGCGGTAGCAGGTGCGCAGATTTTGTTTGTCGCATTCGGTGCCATGGTGCTTGTGCCGCTTCTGACGGGACTGAACCCGGCTTTGGCATTATTGGGCGCAGGCTTGGGCACCTTGTTGTTCCAATTGGTTACCAAACGTAAAGTGCCGATTTTCCTCGGCTCTTCTTTTGCCTTTATTGCACCGATTATCTACTCCATCGGCGAATGGGGCCTGCCTTCTACCATGTTCGGTCTGTTTGCGGCAGGTTTCATGTACTTTGTCTTTGCTGCGTTGATCAGATGGCGCGGTCTGGATGCGGTACACAAGCTGTTGCCGCCCGTGGTTATCGGTCCAGTGATTATGGTAATCGGTTTGTCCGTGGCCGCTGCAGCCAGTAGCATGGCCATGGGTCAGGCAGATGGAAAACAGGTCATCGACTATATCAACTCGCTGATTCTCTCCGGCTTTACCTTTGCGGTAACCGTCATTGTTTCTGTCTTCGGTAGCAAAATGATGAAGCTGATTCCGATTTTGATCGGCGTGGCTTCCGGCTATGTGTTGGCTTTGATCATGGGCTTGGTCGATACCAGCGCCATCATCAACGCTCCTTGGTTTGCCGTCCCTCATTTTGAAACGCCTCAAGTCAACTGGCAGGCTGCCTTGTTTATGTTGCCCGTCGCCATCGCCCCGGCCATCGAACACATCGGCGGCATTATGGCCATCGGTAATGTAACCGGCAAAAACTACACCAAAGACCCGGGCTTGGACAAAACCCTCGCCGGAGACGGCTTGGGCGTGTGCGTAGCCGGTTTAATCGGCGGCCCTCCTGTGACCACTTACGGCGAGGTAACCGGCGCGGTGATGATTACCAAAAACAGCAACCCCGTTATCATGACTTGGGCGGCAATTTTTGCGATTTTCATGGCGTTTTTCGGTAAGTTCAACGCGTTTTTGGCTTCGATTCCCATGCCGGTTATGGGCGGCATTATGTTGCTGCTGTTCGGTACAATCGCCTCTTTGGGCATCAAAACATTGATTGATGCGAAAGTCGATTTGATGCAACCGAAAAATCTGGTTATCGTCAGCTCCGTATTGACGACCGGTATCGGCGGCATGATTATCAAAGTAGGTACTTTGAGCTTCGCCGGTGTAGGTTTGTGCGCCGTATTGGCCATTATCCTGAACTGCGTTTTGCCCAATACAAAATCAGAAGAAGCATAAATAGCTGGTTCATAAACTCAAAGGCCGTCTGAAAATGAGATTTCAGACGGCCTTTTTATTACGCTTTATACAATGAAAAATGCCAGAGACTTTATCATCTCCGGCATTTTTGAATAAGGTGGCGAGCCGAACCCCCGGCACTGGCTCATCAGAGTGGGCTGCTGGCTTCCGCCCCTGACCCGGTGTTCCGAATTACCATGCGGGGAGACCCGCCATAGAAGAAACGCATTATAGCGGTTTTACAGAAAAACTCAAGCGATAAAATCTGTCAGGCCGTCTGAAAACCATTTACACGACAAGATTGTAAACAATATTACCTAGTTGCAAATCATTCCCATTGAAATGTTTATTGTCTTTTCCGTTGAAAAATATCGAAAATTACACTACATTAACACTTTACGCCATCAAGAAGAAATCGCATTTTTCAGACGGCCTTTAATATAAAAACATTACATCCATCAACGGAACACGACCATGACCACGACTACTGCCCCTCAGCGTATTCGAGAAATTCCCTATAACTATACTTCTTATACCGACCGCGAAATCGTTATCCGTCTGTTGGGCAACGAAGCGTGGCAAATCCTGCAAGACCTGCGCGATCAACGCAAAACAGGACGTTCGGCACGAATGTTGTTTGAAGTATTGGGCGATATTTGGGTGGTCGTGCGCAATCCGTATCTGGTCGATGACTTGCTGGAGCACCCAAAACGCCGCGTCGCGCTGGTTCGCGAAATGCGCCACCGCTTAAATGAAATCCGCAAGCGCCGCGACGACAATCAGCAAGTGGATGTCTTGGTTGCCGCAGCAGAAAAAGCAGTGGAGTGTTTTGATAGCAATTTTGATGAAACCAGCCAAAAACGCCATCAAATTTTGGAACGCTTAAGCAAAATTACCAAGCCGCACAACATCATGTTTGACGGCTTGGCACGCGTAACACACGTTACCGATGCGACCGACTGGCGCGTGGAGTATCCATTTGTCGTCGTCAATCCTGATACCGAGGCAGAAATTGCGCCTTTGGTGCGCGCCTTAATCGAGTTAGACTTGGTTATTATCCCGCGCGGCGGCGGTACGGGTTATACCGGCGGCGCAGTACCTTTGGACGCAAACAGCGCAGTCATCAATACCGAAAAACTCGACAAGCATCGCGGCGTCGAATACGTTGAGCTGGCAGGCTTGGATGGCAGACATCCAATTATCAATTGCGGCGCAGGCGTGGTGACCCGACGAGTGGAAGAAACCGCGCATCAGGCAGGTTTGGTGTTCGCCGTCGATCCAACTTCCGCCGATGCGTCTTGCGTGGGCGGTAATGTGGCGATGAACGCAGGCGGTAAAAAAGCCGTGCTGTGGGGTACTGCCTTGGACAACCTCGCCTACTGGAACATGGTTAACCCTCAAGGCGAATGGTTGCGTATCGAACGTGTGCATCACAATTTTGGCAAAATCCACGATGAAGAAACCGCCGTGTTTAACGTACATACGCTGGATTCAGACGGCCGCAATATTGTCAATACCAAACGTTTGGAAATCCCCGGCCACAAATTCCGCAAAGTCGGTTTGGGCAAAGACGTTACCGACAAATTCTTGAGCGGCCTGCCCGGCGTGCAAAAAGAAGGTACGGACGGCATCATCACCAGCGTTGCCTTCGTATTGCATAAAATGCCGAAATACACGCGCACCGTGTGTATGGAGTTTTTCGGCACGGTCGCCACCGCAACGCCGTCTATTGTCGAAATCCGCGATTTCCTGCTTGACCATGAAAGCGTACGATTGGCCGGTTTGGAGCATTTAGACTGGCGTTACGTCCGCGCCGTCGGTTATGCCACCAAAGCGGCAGGCAAAGGCCGACCTAAAATGGTCTTGCTGGCAGACGTGGTTTCCGACGACGAAGCCGCCGTACAGGCAGCCGCCGAACATATCTGCGAACTCGCCCGCGCACGCGACGGCGAAGGCTTTATCGCCGTGTCGCCCGAAGCACGCAAAACCTTCTGGCTCGACCGCAGCCGCACCGCCGCCATCGCCAAACACACCAACGCCTTTAAAATCAATGAAGACGTGGTAATCCCACTCGAAAGACTCGGTGAGTATTCAGACGGCATCGAACGCATCAACATTGAGCTTTCCATCCAAAACAAGCTCAAACTCTGTGCCGCCTTGGAGCAATATCTGTCCGGCAAACTCCCCATCGACAAAATGGGAACAGACCTGCCAACCGCCGAACTGTTGGGCGAACGCGGCAAACACGCCCTGGCCCACGTTTCCGCTGTCAAAGCGCGTTGGGAATGGTTGCTTGCTAACTTAGACGCACCACTTGCCGACTATAAAGTCCGCTATGGCGCAGCCGTCCACGCCGCGCCCGAAGCCAAAGACAATGAAAGCTGCTTTATTGCCTTCCGCGATTTCCGCCTGCGCGTGTCTGTCAAAGCAGACGTAATGAAGCCACTTTCTGAAATCTTCAGCGGCAAAACCGACACCAAAATCATCGAAGGCTTGGGCAAAATCCACGCCAAAACCGTACGCAGCCGCGTCTTTGTCGCCCTGCATATGCACGCCGGCGACGGTAACGTTCACACCAATATTCCGGTTAACTCAGACGATGCCGAAATGCTTCAGACGGCCTATCGTTCGGTCGAACGCATTATGAAAATCGCCCGTTCGCTCGGCGGCGTAATTTCCGGCGAACACGGCATCGGCATTACCAAACTCGAATTTTTGACCGATGAAGATTTACAACCGTTTTGGAACTACAAAAACCAAGTCGATCCGAAACACACCTTCAACCGTCACAAACTGATGAAAGGCTCGGACCTGCGCAACGCCTATACGCCGTCCTTCGAGCTTTTGGGGGCGGAATCGCTGATTATGGAAAAATCAGACCTCGGCACCATCGCCGATTCCGTCAAAGACTGCCTGCGCTGCGGCAAATGCAAACCTGTTTGCTCTACTCACGTCCCGCGTGCCAACTTGTTGTACAGCCCACGCAACAAAATCCTCGGCGTGGGGCTCTTGACCGAAGCCTTCTTATACGAAGAACAAACCCGTCGCGGCGTTTCCGTCAAACATTTTGAAGAACTGATGGACATCGGCGACCACTGTACCGTGTGCCACCGCTGCGTTAAGCCCTGCCCTGTCAACATCGACTTCGGCGACGTTACCGTAGCCGTCCGCAACTACCTTGCCGATTCCGGCCACAAACGCTTTGCGCCTGCGGCTTCAATGGGCATGGCATTTTTGAACGCCACAGGCCCAAAAACCATCAAAGCCCTTCGCGCCGCCATGATACAGACCGGCTTCCCTGCGCAAAACTTTGCCTACAAAATCGGCAAACTTCTTCCAATCGGTACCCAAAAGCAAAAAGCCGAACCCAAAGCTACGGTCGGTACTGCCTCAATCAAAGAACAGGTTATCCACTTCATCAACCGTCCTTTACCCAAAAGCGTGCCTGCTAAAACTCCACGCTCCATGCTGGGTATAGAAGACGACAAGAGTATTCCTATCATCCGCAATCCGGCTTCTCCGGAAGATGCCGAAGCCGTGTTCTACTTCCCAGGTTGCGGCTCTGAGCGTCTGTTCAGCCAAATCGGACTTGCCGTTCAAGCCATGCTCTGGCATGTCGGTGTACAAACCGTCCTGCCGCCCGGCTATATGTGTTGCGGCTATCCGCAAGACGCTGGAGGCAATAAGGCTAAAGCCGAAGAAATGAGCACCAACAACCGCGTGGCTTTCCACCGTATGGCAAACACCCTCAACTACCTCGACATTAAAACCGTCGTCGTCAGTTGCGGTACCTGCTATGACCAACTGGAAAAATACCGTTTTGAGGAAATCTTCCCAGGCTGCCGTATCATCGACATCCACGAATATCTGCTTGAAAAAGGGGTGCAACTAAACGGCGTAAAAGGCCAGCAATACCTCTACCACGACCCTTGCCATACCCCGATCAAAACCATGAATGCCACCCAAATGGCCAGCAGCCTGATGGGACAGAAAGTCGTCTTAAGCGACCGCTGCTGCGGCGAGTCCGGTATGTTTGCCGTCAAACGGCCAGACATTGCCACTCAGGTCAAGTTCCGCAAACAAGAGGAAATTGAGAAAAACCTCAAAGAGCTGCCGCAAGGCGAACCTGTCAAAATGCTTACCTCCTGCCCAGCCTGCCTGCAAGGCTTGAGCCGCTACTCCGATGACAACAATATGCCTGCAGACTACATCGTCATCGAAATGGCGAAACACATCCTCGGCGAAAACTGGCTGGATGAGTTTGTGAAAAAAGCCAATAACGGTGGTGTAGAAAAAGTATTGCTCTAAGGACTTAGGCAAAACTTTTGGCTGTAATAAAGGCCGTCTGAAAATCTTTCAGACGGCCTTTTTATTCAAAAGAATCAAGATAAAATAATCAAATCAAACGCCTTTACAAATAGCGATGCCACACCAGCACCATTTAATAAAAAATAAAACCTGAAGCCTTTTATTCCTCAGGTTTTATTTATCAAGCCTTATGCTTTTTCTTTCTGAAGTTTCTCTGCCATCATTTGATGCAGCGTTTTCTTAGCCGGTTTCATCGGAACACGGTTATCCGTCCAGCCCAGCTGTTTCCTTGGTGTCAATGCACGGAATTTAGAGGCTGTCCAACCGAATGCACGGTAAGCTTTACTGCCGCTGAAAATACCGTCAAACGTACGCCATGCCATTTGTTCGCCGAAAGTATGCGATGCACCTTGACCACGGATAGGATGTGGAACGGTTTCTGTTGGCGAACGTTGCGCTTCAACACGCAGACGTTGCATTTGTTCGGTAATCGGAATGCGTACTGGACAAACTTCAACACAGGCGCCACACATGGTACACGCAGTCGGCAGATCGCGTGTCGCATCCAAGCCCAACAAATGTGGAGAGATAATCTCACCAATCGGACCGGGATAAGTCGTACCGTAAGCCGCACCACCGATACGGGTATAAACCGGACAATGGTTCATACACGCACCGCAACGGATACATTGCAAGGTACGGCGCATTTGATCTTCTGCATAAGCTTGGCTACGGCCGTTATCAAGCAGTACCAAGTGCATTTCTTGAGGACCGTCCAGCTCTTCGCTACGGCGAGGACCGGTAATCATATTGAAATAAGTGGTAATGTTCTGACCAATGGCGGAGCGTGGCAACAGGCTGTACAAAGGCGGAACATCCGACAGCTTCGCAACCACTTTTTCAATACCGGTAACGGCAATATGCACAGGCGGTACAGTGGTACTCAAGCGGCCGTTGCCTTCGTTTTCGACCAGACACAAAGTGCCTGTTTCCGCAACGGCAAAGTTCACACCGCTCAAACCGACATCGGCAGTACTGTAAATATCGCGCAATGCTTTACGCGCAAATCCGGTCAGCTGGTCTACATCATCTGTTAATGGAGTGCCGAGGTTTTGATGGAAAAGCTCGCTAACCTGCTCTTTGGTCTTGTGAATGGCAGGCATCACGATATGGGTTGGTTTCTCACCGGCCATTTGAACGATAAACTCGCCCAAGTCGCTCTCAATCGCTTTAATGCCTTGATCTTGCAGATAATGGTTCAGCTCAATCTCTTCGCTGACCATAGATTTGCCTTTCACCATCAGCTTACCGTTTTTATCGGTAATGATGTTGTGAATGATTTGGCAGGCTTCGGCAGGTGTTTCCGCCCAGTGGACTTTAACGCCCAACTTGGTCAGGTTTTCTTCCAACTGTTCCAATAATGCAGGCAATTTGGACAACGAACGTTGACGGACATGCTCACACAAGTCACGCAGGCTTTGCAGCTCTTCTTCATCTGTCAAAACGGCTTTGCGCTTGGTCATCAGCATATCCATCGCTGTGCGCAAGCTTTTACGCAGAGGCTTGTCTTGCAAAGAAATCGCGGCGTTTTGCTTGAATGTTTCCGGCTTCATATGGAATTTAATGGTTTGGGAACTCATGCTTTTTCCTCCAAATCGGCAGGGGAAATGTGATCAGGCAGAACGGCCAAAACCACCAAATCGCGCGGGCCGTGTGCACCATAGGCCAAAGTCAATTGAATATCAGCAGTCTTAGACGGGCCGGAAATCAAAATAACGTTGGTAGGCATGCCTTTTTCTACCAATTTTTCGCCTTCAACAGCATTATGGAATTCGTTGTACATTTTGCTGGTGTCAAACAAGCAGAAATGCACAGGCGGAACCAAACTCAGGCTGCGCGGCTCGACAGGGCTGGACTCCAGCATAATCGTACCGGTACGGGCAATACCGCATTTAGAGCCGCTAAAACCAGCCTCAATATCGGTAAAGAATTCGTTTTTCCAGTCGTCAATTTTTCGCTCAAAACCACGAGGTTCAATATTGGTATCGGCCAAAGCTGCACGGGCCAGCTGACCATGTTCTGTTTCCAATGGGAGCAGAATGTTTTTCAAGCCTTTGCCTTCGGCTGCTTGACGGAATACTTGCGGCCAGTTGGATTTGGTAACCCAATAGATTTCAGTTTTGACGGCACGCATGGCAGCTGCCCAATGTTTCAAGCGTTCGACATCGTTTGCCCAAGAAACACCCATTTCACGGTAATAATCGAAAACCGGCGGTTCTTCCATCGGCAAGGCATCGGCTTTTTTCAATTTCGCTAAAATATTTTCGCGCGCGCTCATGCTTTACCTCCGGTACGTTCCAACAGGAAAGATGCAATATGTTTCGGACGTGGCATATTGGGTTCGTCTTTGGCAATTTTGCCACCGATATTCATCATGCAGCCGCAGTCCGCGCTGATGATTTCAGTTGCTCCTGTTTCTTTCAGTGCTGCAACTTTGTCGGTTACCATCGCGCCGGAAATATCAGCCTGTTTCACAGAGAATGTACCGCCAAAACCGCAGCATTCGCTTTCATGGTCGTGAACGATACGTTCAACATTTTCCATGCCGTCAATCAGCTGCCAGCCTGACAAATGGACATTCATCTCACGACGTGCCGCGCAGGAAGTATGGACAGCCACTTTAACCGGCTCGCCTTTATCTTCAGGTTTGTAACCAATCGCCAGCAGGAAGTGGGTAAATTCAATGATACGATTGGCGCAATCAATGGCTTTTTGTTCGTACTCGGTGCCTTTGAACAAAGTCGGCCAGTGGTGTTTCATCATACCGCCGCAAGAACCAGAAGGCACGACAATAGGCCAATTTTCAGGGAATAAATCCAGTTGCGCTTTGGCAACATCAAAGGCTTCTTTAGGATGACCTGACGAATAGGCCGGTTGACCGCAGCAGCTTTGCTCCATCGGATAATGGATACGGATGCCCTGTTGTTCGATTAAAGTGATGGCATCCATGCCTGCTTCCGGCATGAAAAGGTCGAGAACGCAAGTACCGAAGAAATAAGCATCGGTTGGCTTGCTGTCGAATACGGTGATTTGTGGTGGTTTGATTGCGCTCATTTTTTTGGAACGGGACAGCCCGTTTTCTTGTGTAAAAATAAGATGGGTACTTTAAGTAATTGCTTGTAATGGGTCAAGTCTAATTTTAAAAAATAATATTAAAAAAGCATGACAAACCAGACAGACACCTTTCCCTTATTAACTTGATAATCTACATAATAACCACTATCAATAAGAAAAATAATGGATTCATTTTTTAATAAATGAAACTCGTACATCCCCCCTCTATTTAAAACACAACAACTACCTCTTTATAGAATTTTGATTTACATCAGAAGTCATGAATTTAATCGCTATGACACGTTTTTAGACGAAACAAGCAATCCGCTATGCTGTAAATATGTTTCAGACGGCCATATTGGAATAAAAAGATATCTAAGATAATAAAAATAAAAGTTTTTCTCACAAGACTCAGGCCGTCTGAAAGATAACCTCCTCAAAAGGCTTCTTGCCATCCGCTCAACCCTACTTTTAATCAAAATCAAACACTTGAAAAAACCTCTTCCTTAACCTTGAAAACCCTATGCACACTCAAGCACTTCCAGTATCATTGAGACAGTTTCTTGACGCAAAATTACAGTCTTAGCCGCCCACAATCGGCATGGATTTGCAAAAGAAGTGAAACCAAGCTTCAAAACAATTTCACCTTAACTTCGGAGTAGGCATTATGTTGACCCAGACTCAACAGGTTGATTTGACCTTGCATCACCTTAAAGAACGCACCCTATCGATTTATACCCCCGAACAGCGTGCAAGCATTGAGGCATCTGAAGACTGGAAACAGTTTGACAGACGGCTTGAAGAACACTTTCCCAAACTGATGCACGAGCTGGACAACGTTTACAACAACAACGAAGCCGTCCTCCCCATGCTGGAACAACTGATTGCCCAAGCATGGCAAAGCTATTCCCAACGCAACGCATCTTTAAAAGATATTGATATCACGCGCGAAAACGATCCTGACTGGATTTTGTCCAACAAACAGGTTGGCGGCGTGTGCTACGTCGATTTGTTCGCAGGCGATCTGCAAGGTTTGAAAGCCCAAATCCCTTATTTCCAAGAATTGGGTCTGACCTATCTGCACCTGATGCCCCTGTTTAAATGTCCCGAAGGCAAAAGCGACGGCGGCTATGCAGTCAGCAGCTACCGCGATGTCAATCCAGCTTTGGGCACAATAGACGACTTGCGCGATGTCATTGCCGCACTGCACGAAGCAGGCATTTCCGCCGTTGTCGATTTCATCTTCAACCACACTTCCAATGAACACGAATGGGCAAAACGCTGCGCCGCCGGTGATCCGCTCTACGACAATTTCTACTACATTTTTCCTGACCGTTGGACGCCCGACCAATACGACCGCACCCTGCGCGAAATCTTCCCCGACCAACACCCGGGCGGCTTTTCCCAACTGGAAGACGGACGCTGGGTATGGACGACGTTCAATTCCTTCCAATGGGACTTAAATTACAGCAATCCTTGGGTGTTCCGCGCTATGGCAGGAGAAATGATGTTCCTTGCCAACTTGGGCGTTGATATTCTGCGCATGGACGCCGTTGCCTTTATTTGGAAACAAATGGGCACAAGCTGCGAAAACCTGCCTCAGGCACACGCTCTGATTCGTGCGCTTAACTCCGTCATGCGTATTGCCGCCCCGGCCGTGTTCTTCAAATCCGAAGCCATTGTCCACCCCGACCAAGTTGTCCAATACATCAGCCAAGATGAATGCCAAATCGGCTACAACCCATTGCAAATGGCATTGTTGTGGAACACGCTTGCCACGCGCGAAGTCAACCTGCTCCATCAAGCACTGACCTACCGCCACAACCTGCCCGACCACACTGCATGGGTTAACTACGTCCGCAGCCATGACGACATCGGCTGGACATTTGCCGATGAGGACGCATGGCAGTTCGGCATCCACGGCTACGACCACCGACAATTCCTCAACCGCTTCTTCGTCAACCATTTTGACGGCAGCTTCGCGCGCGGCGTCCCCTTCCAATACAACCCAAGCACTGGCGACTGCCGTGTCAGCGGTACAGCCGCAGCATTGGTTGGTTTGGCTCAAAATGACCCGTACGCCGTTGACCGCATCAAACTTTTGTACAGCATCGCTCTGAGTACCGGCGGTCTGCCGCTGATTTACTTGGGCGATGAAGTGGGTACGCTCAATGATGACGACTGGTCGCAAGACAGCAATAAGAGCGACGACAGCCGCTGGGCACACCGTCCTCGTTATAATGAGGAGTTGTACAAGCAACGCCATGACAGCTCGACCACTGCCGGTCAAATCTTCCAAGGTTTGCGCCATATGATTGCCATCCGCCAAAGCAATCCGCGCTTTAATGGCGGCAGATTGGTCACCTTCAACACCAACAACAAACACATCATCGGCTATATGCGCAACAACGCGCTTTTGGCATTCGGCAACTTCAGCGAACATCCGCAAACCATCAGTGCGCATACGCTGCAGGCCATGCCGTTTAAAGCACATGATTTAATCAGCGGCCAAACCGTTTCTCTGAATCAGGATTTGGTACTGCAACCCTATCAAGTCATGTGGCTTGAAATTGCATAAGCTGAATTTTTTATACATCATTGAAGGCCGCCTGAACAAATCAGCGTTCAGACGGCCTTTTAAGAAATAAGATGTATTTTGTATTTTGGGCAGTTTCGCTTAGAATGCATGCTTTAATACCAGATGACACACTGAAAATCAGGAGTAAAAATCCATGTTGAAAAAATTCGTACTCGGCACCATCGCTGCAGTAGTTTTGGCTGCTTGCGGCGGCGAAGGCAGCAACTCAGCTTCTTCCGCACCGGCCCAATCCGGCGCGGCCTCCGGCTCACTGATTGAGCGTATCAACAACAAAGGTACCATCACTGTCGGTACGGAAGGTACTTATGCACCCTTCACCTACCACGATAAAGACGGCAAATTGACCGGCTACGATGTCGAAGTAACCCGTGCAGTCGCCGACAAACTAGGCGTAAAAGTCGAATTTAAAGAAACACAATGGGACTCTATGATGGCAGGTTTGAAAGCCGGCCGTTTCGACGTGGTTGCCAACCAAGTCGGCCTGACCAGCCCTGAGCGTCAAGCAACTTTTGACAAATCCGAACCTTACAGCTGGAGCGGTGCCGTATTGGTTGCCCGTAAAGACAGCAACATCAAATCCATCGACGACATCAAAGGCGTCAAAACCGCACAATCCCTGACCAGTAACTATGGCGAAAAAGCCAAAGCAGCAGGAGCTGAACTCGTACCGGTAGATGGTTTGGCACAATCTCTGACCCTGATTGAACAAAAACGTGCCGATGCAACCCTGAACGACGAATTGGCGGTATTGGACTATCTGAAGAAAAATCCGAATGCCGGTGTAAAAATCGTTTGGTCTGCCCCGGCTGACGAAAAAGTCGGCTCCGGCTTGATTGTCAATAAAGGCAATGATGAAGCATTGGCTAAATTCAGCACAGCCATGACTGAACTGAAAGCCGACGGCACGCTGAAAAAACTGGGCGAACAATTCTTCGGAAAAGACATCAGTGTTAAATAATTTCCTTGCCTCTCTGCCGTTTATGACGGAAACACGCGCTGATATGCTCATCAGCGCGTTTTGGCCCATGGTTAAAGCCGGCTTCGCAGTGTCTTTGCCTTTGGCGATCGCTTCTTTCGTTATCGGCATGATTATTGCCGTAGCCGTTGCTTTGGTGAGAATCATGCCTTCCGGCGGCATTTTCCAAAAATGCTTGCTGAAGCTGGTGGAATTTTATATTTCCGTCATTCGCGGTACGCCGCTTTTGGTGCAGTTGGTCATCGTATTCTATGGTTTGCCTTCCGTCGGCATCTATATCGACCCGATTCCTGCCGCCATCATCGGCTTTTCGCTCAATGTCGGTGCATACGCTTCCGAAACCATACGCGCGGCAATTTTGTCCGTACCTAAAGGCCAATGGGAAGCAGGTTTCTCCATCGGTATGACCTATATGCAGACTTTCCGTCGCATTGTCGCACCGCAGGCATTCCGCGTTGCCGTACCGCCTTTGAGCAACGAGTTTATCGGCCTGTTCAAAAACACCTCGCTTGCCGCAGTGGTAACGGTAACCGAGCTTTTCCGTGTTGCCCAAGAGACAGCAAACCGTACTTATGACTTTTTGCCCGTTTATATCGAAGCCGCATTAGTTTATTGGTGTTTCTGCAAAGTGCTGTTTTTGATTCAGACGCGTTTGGAAAAACGTTTTGACCGTTATGTCGCCAAATAAGGAGTTGTCATGATTAAAATCCGCAATATCCATAAGACCTTTGGCGAAAATACCATTTTGCGCGGCATCGATTTGGATGTCGGCAAAGGACAAGTGGTCGTTATCCTAGGACCTTCCGGCTCAGGCAAAACCACGTTTTTACGCTGTTTAAACGCTTTGGAAATGCCAGAACAAGGTCAAATCGAGTTTGACAATGCGCAGCCGTTAAGCATCGATTTTTCCAAAAAACCAAGCAAACACGATATTTTGGCACTGCGCCGCAAGTCCGGCATGGTGTTCCAACAATACAACCTTTTTCCGCATAAAACTGCGTTGGAAAACGTTATGGAAGGGCCGGTTGCCGTACAAGGCAAGCCTGTCGCCAAAGCGCGTGAAGAGGCTGTCAAATTGCTTAAAAAAGTCGGTTTGGGCGATAAGATTGACCTCTACCCCTACCAGCTTTCCGGCGGTCAACAGCAACGCGTCGGCATTGCCCGAGCATTGGCGATTCAGCCTGAACTGATGCTGTTTGACGAACCGACTTCCGCGCTTGACCCTGAATTAGTGCAAGATGTTTTGGATACCATGAAGGAATTGGCACAAGAAGGCTGGACCATGGTTGTCGTTACGCATGAAATCAAATTCGCCTTAGAAGTGGCAACTACCGTTGTCGTGATGGACGGCGGCGTTATTGTCGAACAAGGCAGCCCGCAAGATTTGTTCAATCATCCCAAACATGAGCGGACACAAAAATTCCTGCGCCAAATCCGTGCGGACAATGCCGATCTTCAAATTTAATTGAAACAGCAGACAATTTGAAAGCATTTCCGACTGTCATTTCATAAAGGCCGTCTGAATAAGTGAAATAGAAATCGTTGATTTCGTTTTCATACTTGTTCAGACGGCCTTTTATATATCTTTTCAGGTAAAATAACGCCTTTCGTTTTACACCCCCTTGCCTGCCATCATGATAGAAATCAAAAAACTCACCCTGCAACGCGGTTTGAAAGTCCTGCTCGATAAAGCCGATGCCGTAATCAACCCCGGCCAACGCGTTGGTTTAATCGGTAAAAACGGTACGGGAAAATCCAGCCTGTTTGCGCTGATAAAAGGTGAAATCACACAAGATGGCGGCGAAATCCTGATTCCCAAAACATGGCGCCTGGCTTCCGTCTCTCAAGAAACGCCCGATTTAGATATTTCCGCTTTAGACTACGTTTTGCAAGGCGATGCCGAATTGCAGGCTTTTCAGACGGCCTTGGCCCAAGCAGAAGCGCAAAACGATGGCATGAAGCAGGCCGAATATCACGCCAAACTCGAAGAAATCGATGCCTATACCGCTCCGGCACGCGCGGCGAAATTGTTGAGCGGCTTGGGTTTTGCACAAGAAGAACATACCCATCCCGTCAAATCTTTTTCCGGCGGCTGGCGTATGCGCCTCAACCTTGCCCAAGCTTTGATTTGTCGTGCCGATTTGCTGCTCTTGGATGAACCGACCAACCACTTGGATTTAGAAACCGTGTTGTGGCTGGAAAACCATCTCGCCTCCCTGCCCTGTACGCAAATCATCATATCCCATGACCGCGACTTCTTGAATGCCACTACAACGCAAACCATCGAGCTGTCGCAACAAAAACTGACCCAATACGGCGGCAATTACGATTTCTATCAAGCCGAACGCGCCCAACGTCTGGCGCAACAACAAGCCGCTTACGTCAAACAGCAGGCACAAATCAAACATCTGCAATCCTTTATCGACCGTTTCAAAGCCAAAGCCACAAAGGCCGTACAAGCTCAGAGCCGCATGAAGGCATTAGCCAAGCTCGAACGCATCGCTCCTGCGCATTTGGATAGCGAGTTTTCCTTTGAGTTTGCCAATCCGACCCACCTGCCCAATCCATTATTGAAACTCGACCATGCCGACTTAGGTTATGGCGACAATACCGTTTTGCACGACATTACCCTGTCTTTGGAAAGCGGCGCACGCTACGGCCTGTTGGGCGTTAACGGTAGCGGTAAATCCACATTTATCAAAGCCTTGGCAGGAAAAATCGATTTACTTTCCGGCAGCATCGTCCGCTCTGAAAAGCTCAATATCGGCTATTTTGCCCAGCACCAACTGGATACCTTACGCGCCGACCAAAGTCCGGTTTGGCATATCCAGCAGCTTTCGCCCGAAGTCCGCGAACAGGAAATCCGCAACTTTTTAGGTGGTTTCAACTTTGTCGGCGATATGGCGGTTCAAAAGACCGAGCCGTTCTCCGGCGGAGAAAAAGCGCGGCTTGCCCTTGCCATGATTATCTGGCAAAAGCCTAATCTGCTGCTGCTTGACGAACCGACCAACCACCTAGACTTGGATATGCGCCACGCCCTGACACTTGCCCTGCAAAGTTTCCAAGGCGCATTGATTGTCGTTTCGCATGACCGCAGCCTGCTTGAAGCGACTACCGATAGCTTCCTATTGATTGATAAAGGCCGTCTGAATAACTTCGACGGCGATTTGAACGACTACCGTCAATGGCGATTGGCACAAGAAAACGCCGCAGCAGCCCCCGCCGCTTCTGCACAAAGCCAAAGCCGTAAGGATACAAAGCGCATAGAAGCACAAATCCGTCAGGAAAAAGCCAAACGCAGCAAACCGATTCAGCAGAAAATCGACAAAGCCGAAAAAGAAATCGCACGATTGACTGATATTCAGACGGCCTGTGAAGCATTTTTGGCACAAGAATCTGCTTATTCAGAAGAAAATAAACCCAAATTGCAAGAGACACTCGCACAATTAACAGAAACTAAAGTAAAATTAACGCAACTGGAAGAAAACTGGCTGCAATGGCAGGAAGAGCTTGAGCAAATCCAAGTTGATGTCGAAGCCGAGTTTTCCCAATAAAAATAGAGCCATCAGGCCGTCTGAAATAAAACACAATACGGAAAAACATGACCTCAACTATCAAACAAGCCGGATACTTCCTCGTATCCTCTTTTGTCTTGGGCATTTCTCTTCATGCAGCCGCCGCAGTTTATTCCTGCGGCAACGGCAGCTATACTTCCGAACCCAAATCCTCCTGCGCACAGGCCGAATTGCCTAAAATCAGCGGCCATCAAGGCAGTGGTTACCACCTCAACATCCGCAGCCTCAATGCCTCTGATGAACGCTCAAGTGCAAAGTCTAAGAAAAAGGCACGCGCGGGAAAATCCGATAAACAAGAGAAAAAAGCCGACAAACCGAGTAAAAACAAAAACGGTGCAAAAGCTAAAAAACAGCAGCCTATGCCGTCTGAACAAGAATAAAATGCTCAACTGCAACGAATCAGCCCTACCTGAATCATGAAAAAATATCTGCTTACCCTATCCCTGCTGCTTGCTGTTTTCAACAGCCAAGCCGACGCCGCAAAAATCTATACCTGTGAAGTCAACGGCTCAATTGTCTATACCTCGCGCCCAAGCGGCAACTGCCAAGCCGTCAACGATTTGCCGATTGTCGGCAAATACAGCAGCAGCCGATACGACGCCCCGGTCAGCGATGCGCCTACACTCAACGCGCCGACATCACAAACAGCTCCGGCAAAAAGCAAAAACACAGCGGCAAAATCCAACCACAAAGTAACGCCCAAACCTGCCCCTGTCCGCACCGCTTCTGAAACAGCTCCTCCTCCGGTTCCCAAATCCTCCGGTGTCAACAGCCGCCGTTCTATTTTGGAAACCGAGTTATCCAATGAACGCGCGGCTTTGGCCGATGCCAAAAAGCAACTAAGCCAAGCGCGGACAGCCAAAGGCGGCAGCGTCAATCAACAGGCCATCAGTACGTTGCAAGGCGCGGTTTTGGATAGGGAGAAAAACATTCAAGCTCTCCAGCGCGAACTGGGCAGAATGTAAGTCCAAATCAATCAAAACATCAGGCCGTCTGAACAGGTGGAAACGAAATCCAAAATTTTCGTTACGCCAAGCAGACGGCCTGAATCCTATAATGATTACGCCCGTTTCAATTTCTCGCGTCTAGTAAATACGGTATAATTTGCCCTTTACGCACATTACCTCCAGTCTTTTCAGACGGCCTTTATCTCATGACTGCAAAATCTTCTAAAACCCAAACAAAAAAACGCGTCTCAACCAAACCGGCAGCCAAACCGACCACACGCAAATCCACCAAAGCACAAACTCAAGCCGACAATAAAGTCTCCCAACGCCTGAAAGCCGCCAAAGAGCTGCAAAAAAACGAAGAAAAAAAAGCGCGTCCCGAGCATGTCGTCAACTTGATTAATGATGCTTTATGGCTGTTTGGCTTGGTTATCACCATTTATCTGGCCATTTCCCTGGCCAGCTTCAGCATGGACGACCCTGCATGGTCGCGCAGCGTTCCCAAAAGCAATGATGTTGCCAACCTCGGCGGCCTCTTTGGCTCCTATCTTTCCGATGTCGGATATTATCTGTTCGGCTTATCGTTTTGGTGGTGGATAGCTGCCTCTTGCGTTTTCCTCTACAAAAATTTCCGCCCCATGAAAAAGCAGGAAAACCATAAGCCCTACAATCACGGCGTAGCTGCTTTGGCATTGTTTCTCCTGCTGGTGTGCAGCCCGATTATCGAACATTTCCTGTTTGACAACGCATTGAGCGAATCCCTTCCCGTTGGCGCCGGCGGCTTGGTCGGCTTGTTGGCCGGTTCAGGCTTGGCTTGGCTGTTGGGTAAGTCGGGCAGTCTGTTGATTATGCTCGTGATGTTGCTGTTGTCCATTTCCCTGTTGGCTCAGGTGTCATGGTTGGAAGTCATGGCCAAATCCGGCAGCCATATGGGCGGCCTGTTTGGCAGCCTGATGAAAAAACTGTCTCAATTCCAAAATAAAAAAGAAGATGTCTGCACCGAAGCTTTGGAAACCCAAAATACGCGCCGCATGGTTAAAGAAGCCAAAACCATTACCGCTACTCCGGTTGCTCCGTTGGCAGGCAGCAGCAGCAACCGTAAAACTGTTGCCGTGTCCGTTGCGCCACCCCCTAAAATCCAAACTTCCCTGTTTGACGATACAGAACCTAAAAACAACGGCGAATATCACAAACCCAACATGAACCTGTTGCGTATGCCGTCTGAAGAACCGGTTGCCGTCAATCCGGATGAATTGCAACAGACCGCAGAATTGATCGAAGCCAAGCTGGCTGAATTTGGCATCGGCGTACAAGTTGTTTCCGCCACTTCCGGTCCCGTGATTACCCGCTACGAAATCGAACCGGCACAAGGTGTCAAAGGCAGCCAAATTGTCGCCTTGTCCAAAGATTTGGCGCGCTCGATGTCTCTGCAAGCGGTACGCATCGTCGAAACCATTGCCGGTAAAAACACTATGGGCATTGAATTGCCCAATGAGAAACGCCAAGACGTGATGTTGAGCGAAATCCTCTCTTCATCCGTATTTACCGATGCCAAGTCCAAACTGACTGTTGCTTTGGGTAAAGATATTGCAGGTACGCCCGTTGTCGGCGACTTGGCAAAAATGCCGCATCTTTTAGTCGCAGGTATGACCGGCTCAGGTAAATCCGTCGGTGTGAACGGCATGATTATGTCCATGCTCTTCAAAGCCACTCCTGACGAAGTCCGCTTCATTATGATTGACCCGAAAATGCTGGAATTGAGTATTTACGACGGCATTCCGCACCTGCTCTGCCCGGTTGTGACCGATATGCGCGAGGCCGGACAAGCGTTGAACTGGTGTGTTGCCGAAATGGAAAAACGTTATCGTCTGCTTTCCCATGCCGGCGTGCGTAATTTGGACGGCTTCAACCAAAAAGTCGAACAAGCCAAAGCAGCAGGTAAGCCATTACTCAATCCGTTCAGCTTAAATCCTGACGATCCTGAGCCTCTGGAAAAACTGCCGTTGATTGTGGTCGTCATTGACGAATTAGCAGACTTGATGATGACCGAACGTAAATCCGTTGAGCAGCAAATCGCACGCCTTGCCCAAAAAGCGCGTGCGGCAGGCATTCACATGATTGTCGCCACCCAACGCCCAAGCGTTGATGTGGTTACCGGCCTGATTAAAGCTAACATTCCGACACGTATGGCCTTTACCGTACAAAGCAAAATCGACAGCCGCACTATTCTTGACCAAATGGGTGCAGACGAATTGCTCAAATATGGCGACTCATTATTCCTGCAACCGGGCAGCGCAGAACCGACACGCCTGCAAGGTGCGTTTGTTTCCGATGATGAAGTGCATCAGGTCGTCAATTTCGTCAAAGAACAGGCTCCGACCAATTATGTTGAAGGTCTGCTCAGTGGCGAAGCGGCCATCGAGACCACCAATATTGTCAATCCGAACGCAAACAGCGATGAGTTATTTGATCAAGCCGTTGCCTTCGTATTGGAGAGTCGCAAGACTTCCATTTCCGCCCTCCAACGCCAACTGCGCATCGGCTACAACCGTGCCGCCAATTTAATAGATGCGCTTGAAAATGCCGGTGTTCTCTCTCCGGCAGACATCAACGGCAGCCGACGGATTCTGGCTCAAAAAGACCAGCTGTAAAAAACAACAATATCGAAACGCAAAGGCCATCTGAAAAGAATTTCCTACTTTTCAGACGGCCTTTTTATGTTATTCGTGAAACATTGTGTTATACTAAGCAGCTAAATTTTGACCTTATGCATATTCCCGAAATCCTTCGGGGGATTAAGCAGAAGGATAACCGTTTAACACAACAAATTTAAGGGCTTACGATGAGCGTAACTGTTGAAACTTTAGAAAATCTGGAACGCAAAGTAGTATTGTCTCTGCCTTGGTCCAAAATCAACGCAGAAACTGAGAAAAAACTGAAACAAACCCAACGCCGCGCCAAAATTGACGGCTTCCGTCCGGGTAAAGCACCGTTCAAAATGATTGCCCAAATGTACGGTGCAAGCGCACAAAACGACGTTATCAACGAATTGGTACAACGCGAATTCTACGATGTTGCCGTTGCCCAAGAATTGAAAGTTGCCGGTTACCCACGCTTTGAAGGCGTTGAAGAACAAGACGATCAAGAGTCTTTCAAAGTTGCCGCTATTTTTGAAGTTTTCCCTGAAGTAACTATTGGTGACCTGTCTGCCCAAGAAGTAGAAAAAGTTACTGCGACTGTTGGCGATGCCGAAGTTGACCAAACTGTAGAAATCCTGCGTAAACAACGCACCCGCTTCAACCATGTTGACCGCGAAGCCCAAAACGGCGATCGCGTCATCATTGACTTTGAAGGCAAAATCGACGGCCAGCCTTTTGCTGGTGGCGCATCTAAAAACTACGCTTTCGTATTGGGCGCAGGTCAAATGCTGCCTGAATTCGAAGCTGGTGTTGTCGGCATGAAAGCCGGTGAAAGCAAAGATGTTACCGTAAACTTCCCTGAAGACTACCACGGTAAAGATGTTGCCGGTAAATCTGCCGTATTCACCATCACTCTGAACAACGTTTCTGAAGCTACTTTGCCTGAAGTTGACGCTGACTTCGCTAAAGCTCTGGGTATTGAAGACGGCGACGTTGCCAAAATGCGCGAAGAAGTGAAGAAAAACGTTGGTCGCGAAGTTGAGCGCCGCATCGGTGAACAAACCAAAGAATCTGTAATGAACGCCCTGCTCAAAGCAGCCGATTTGCAAGTTCCTGTTGCTTTGGTCAACGAAGAAGCCGCCCGCTTGGCAAACGAAATGAAACAAAACTTCGTTAACCAAGGTATGGCTGACGCTGCAAACTTGGATCTGCCTTTGGATATGTTCAAAGAACAAGCAGAACGCCGCGTTTCTTTGGGTCTGATTCTGGCTAAATTGGTTGAAGAAAACAAACTTGAGCCAACTGAAGACCAAATCAAAGCCGTTGTTGCCAACTTCGCTGAAAGCTACGAAGATCCTCAAGAAGTTATCGACTGGTACTACGCAGAGCCTTCCCGCCTGCAAGGCCCGACTTCATTGGCAGTAGAAAGCAACGTTGTTGATTTCGTTCTGAGCAAAGCTAAAGTAACTGAAAAAGCGCTGTCTTTTGACGAAGTAATGGGCGCACAAGCTTAATTGCTCCAAGGCCGTCTGAAACAGACGATCAAAAGCACCGAAGCGCTTTAAATGGCTTTGGTGCTTTTCCATCATTAATAGGAGACAAAAATGTCCTTCGATTTCAATAATTACCTTGTCCCTACCGTTATCGAACAAAGCGGTCGCGGCGAGCGCGCATTCGACATCTACTCACGCCTTTTGAAAGAGCGCATCGTTTTCTTGATCGGCCCGGTGACAGACGAATCTGCCAATCTGGTTGTTGCGCAATTACTGTTCTTGGAAAGCGAAAACCCTGATAAAGATATCTTCTTCTATATCAACTCTCCGGGCGGTTCGGTTACTGCCGGTATGTCGATTTACGACACCATGAACTTCATCAAGCCTCATGTTTCTACCTTATGCTTGGGTCAAGCGGCAAGTATGGGCGCATTCCTGTTGTCCGCAGGCGAAAAAGGCAAACGCTTTGCCCTGCCAAACAGCCGTATCATGATTCACCAACCGCTTATCAGCGGCGGCTTGGCGGGCCAAGCTTCCGATATTGAAATTCACGCTAAAGAGCTGCTGAAAATCAAAGAGAAACTGAACCGCTTACTCGCCAAACATTGTGATCGCGATTTGGCCGACTTGGAACGCGATACCGACCGCGATAATTATATGTCTGCCGATGAAGCTAAAGAATATGGTTTGATTGACCAAGTTTTGGAAAACCGTGCCTCTCTGCAAGCCTAATCTTTATAGTTTTTAAATTAAAAGGCCGTCTGAAAAGTATATATTCAGACGGCCTTTCTTCAATCTTACTTCGTGTTTTCTTTGTTATTCACTTGAACCGGATACAACAAAATCAAAGGATTAGCTTTCACTTGACTCCAGAAGCTCTTCAGCAGATTACGCATACTGCCCAAACGCGTACCGCGAGAACGGAGTGCAACAGCCAAAGCCAAAGAAAAGCTGACCACTAAATTTACCATGCCGATTGCCAATACACTTGCCAAGCCAAGCATAAAAGTGAATATATCTGTATAGCCACTAATCGCAGCATAACCCAAATTTGCCGAAGAGAACGCCACATGGCGAATATCCAGCGGCAAGCCGAAAAGATGGCCGAAATAGCCTGTCATGCCTAAAAGCATACCGAAAATAAAATTACCCATAAGCGAACCATAATGCTTATGAATATAAGCAGCCAACCGGCGGCGCGGCTGTGGACGCATGATTTTTCGTAACAACGGATTAAACGGCAGGCGCTGACGCAGGTTCAGATAATCAGAACGGTTGTCAAAGAAGCCGGCAATAATCCCCGAGCAAAACAGCCATACACCGGCAATAGCGGCATACCATAAGGTCGGCTGGGTAAAAATCTCAATAGATTTAAGCTGGTAGGCTGTAACGGCCTCATTTAGCAAGGGCTGACCATGCGTATGGGCATAGTCAAAAGCAATCCCTGCCGCCAACAATACCGCAATCGATACATTGCCAAACACGGCAACACTTTGCGAACGGCATACGTCAATCAGCAGTTTAGCCAATTTATTGTCCACCGCTTTGCTGCCTTCATTCGAGTCCACCTGTTCGGCAAAGCTCGCCGCCGTCATAGCAGGCTGTTTGGTTGCAACAGTGCAATGCAGCATATGAATCAGCATAAAGCCCAAACCATAATTGAGCCCGGCCAAAAATGAAGTAGTAAATTCGCCGAACCCCAAAGACGCAATATGGATTTTATTCAATGCCATCAAAGCAATAATTACGCCACCGCCCGCTGCGGAATAAAACATTTTGAAATATTCGCTACGGTTGCGCGTAATGTAATGCTCACCATGATGGCTTTTGTTTTCCGTAATACTGCGCGCCAGCATTCGGATACTGCTTTTACGCAAGTGGCTGGTGCTGTATTGCTCTACCGCCGCGTAAATCATCGCATTCATCAGGTTGATGGTTAAGCGGGTACGGCTGCCGGTTTCGATTTGAATATTGGTCAACAGTTTCAGGCGGTCTATGGTTTGTTGCAAGCGTTCGAGCAAATGGGCAACTTTTACTGACGAACCAGACCCTGCTCCGGTACCACGACGGCGCAAATAGTCAATTTGATTTTCACACTGGTCAAACATAACCTCCAAATGCGCCGTGTCATAAGTTTCTTCGCTATGGCGATAGTGTTCTACCAATTTTGCAATTTCACGTTGCAAAGCGACAAATGCCGAATCCGCTTCCAACAAACGGGGAGCAATCCGTATTAAATCCGGCTCAATCGCTTCGGAAGCAATCCAAATAGACAGCATTTCCACCGCTCGCAAACGGGCATCTGCCAACTGTCGGCTGGCCGTCTGAAGCAAAGCAGGATCAGCTTTGCTCTGCAACAATTCATACATGCTCAACCATTGGCGCAAACTCAGGGTTTGCAACCATTTATCATCGTTTTTCGAATGAAAAAGATATAAAAATACTTCGCGCAGATTGGAAAAATCTTTATAAGACGGGCTGAAACGTTCATAAATCCGTATGCCCATCTCCCGAGTAAAACTATGGCGCGAGAAAATACCCAGCTTAATCAGCGCAGGATAGATGTGAACTTTGGACAGCCAGGCATAGAAGCGCAGGCTGAATTGACGACATAGAGCATCGTCTTGTTTTAAAGTAGATAAAATCAAATCAAAACGTTCGGAAGCCTGTTTTTTGCCTCCTCGGCGCAAAAATTTGATTAATGCATTGAGAATAAGAACAAAGTCGGTATCATTTAAGCGCTCCGACAAAATAATGTGAAGATTTTGATTAGTCAGTTTTTGCATTGTAGTATTATTACATAAGATGAGATATTTAGCAAGAACTTCAGCAAACAGGTCGGATTATATCGCATTCTTTATCAATCCACGGCACAAGATTTTCAATTAATATTCTCTAAAATTCAATGAATAATCAAATTACATAACAAATATATGATGTGAATCAATAACTAAGAAAGGCCGTCTGAATTCTTTCAGACGGCCTTTTACAACAACATACTACATTGTTTTAAACTTATGCAAACAAGAGCTTACCACCCTCTTCTTTAACATGGATTGTGCTATCAGGTGCATATTTTCCTTCAAGTAATGCTTTTGCCAGCGTATTTTCGATTTCTGACTGGATGGCGCGTTTGAGCGGACGGGCACCATACACAGGATCAAAACCGGCTTCAGCAATCAGATCCAAGGCAGCATCATCGACTTTCAGATGCAGATGTTGCGCTTCCAAACGTTTTTCCAAACCTTTAAGCTGGATTTTCGCAATGCTGCGGATATTGGCCTGATCCAAACCGTGGAACACGACGACTTCGTCAATACGGTTAATCATTTCAGGACGGAAATGTTCTTTCACATCCTCCATCACAACTTCTTTCACCGCTTCATAGTCTTGAGTACCCATTTGTTGGATATGTTGGCTACCGATGTTGGAAGTCATGACGATAACAGTATTTTTAAAGTCTACGGTACGGCCTTGTCCGTCGGTCAAGCGACCGTCATCCAATACTTGCAGCAAGATGTTGAATACGTCAGGATGGGCTTTTTCCACTTCATCCAAAAGAATCACGCTGTACGGTTTGCGGCGGACTTGTTCAGTCAGGTAACCGCCCTCTTCGTAGCCAACATAGCCGGGAGGCGCACCGATTAAGCGGGCAACAGCATGTTTTTCCATGTATTCGGACATATCGATACGAATCAGATGATCTTCGCTGTCAAACAGGAAGCCTGCCAAAGCTTTGCACAACTCGGTTTTACCCACACCGGTCGGGCCTAAGAACAAGAAGCTGCCATAAGGTTTATTCGGATCGGCCAAACCGGAACGGCTGCGGCGGATAGCGTCAGACACGGCACGCACGGCTTCATCTTGGCCGACCACACGGCGGTGCAATACTTCTTCCATCTTCAACAGCTTGTCGCGTTCGCCTTCCATCATTTTGGACACAGGGATGCCGGTCATACGCGATACGATTTCGGCCACTTCGTCCGCACCAACTTCGGTACGGAAGAGTTTGTTTTGTTTTTTGCCGTCGGGATTACTTTCCGCAGCTTGCAACTGTGCGCCCAATTTCGGCAACTCACCGTATTCGAGTTCGGACGCACGGGCAAAATCGCCTTGACGTTTGGCCTGCTCGATTTTGACCTTGATGTCGTCCATCTGTTTTTTGATGTCGGCGGTGCTGGAAGAGGCGGCTTTTTCTGCTTTCCAGATTTCGTCCAAATCGGCGTATTCTTTTTGCAGGCCGTCGATTTCCTCATCTATCAGTTCCAAACGTTTTTTGCTGGCATCGTCGCTCTCTTTGGCAACGTGCATTTTTTCCATTTTGAGCTGAATGATGCGGCGGTCGAGTTTATCCATCTGCTCGGGTTTGCTGTCCAGCTCCATTTTGATACGACTGGCGGCTTCGTCAATCAAATCAATCGCTTTGTCGGGCAGGAAGCGGTCGGTAATGTAGCGATCGCTCAATTCTGCGGCAGCAACGATGGCGGGGTCGGTGATGTCGATGCCGTGGTGAATTTCATAACGCTCCTGCAAACCGCGTAAAATGGCGATGGTGTCTTCTACACTTGGCTCTCCAACCAATACTTTTTGGAAGCGGCGTTCGAGTGCTGCGTCTTTTTCGATGTACTGGCGGTATTCGTCCAAGGTGGTCGCGCCGATGCAGTGCAGTTCGCCGCGTGCCAAAGCCGGTTTCAACATATTACCCGCATCCATTGCGCCGTCGGTTTTGCCTGCACCAACCAAAGTATGGATTTCATCGATGAAAATCAAAGTGTTGCCATCATCTTTAGCCAAGTCGTTCAAAACGCCTTTCAAGCGTTCTTCAAATTCGCCGCGGTATTTCGCGCCGGCAATCAAAGCCGCCAAGTCCAGAACCAAAAGGCGTTTGTTACGCAGGGATTCAGGTACTTCGCCGTTGACAATACGTTGCGCCAAGCCTTCAACAATAGCGGTTTTACCCACACCCGGCTCACCAATCAGCACAGGGTTGTTTTTAGTACGGCGTTGCAATACTTGAATCGCACGACGAATTTCATCATCACGACCGATAACAGGGTCGAGCTTACCGTCACGGGCGCGTTGAGTCAGGTCGAGTGTGTATTTTTTCAAAGCATCGCGTTGGTCTTCGGCATTCGCATCGTTCACGTTTTGTCCTCCTCGTACCGCATCGATCGCGGCATTGATATTTTGTTCGGTCGCACCGGCCTCTTTCAAAATTTTACCGGTCGCATCATTCTGCTGAACCAAAGCCAGCAAGAAAAGTTCGCTGGCGATATAGGCATCGCCGCGTTTGGTTGCAGCCTTGTCCATCAAGTTCAATACAGCTTGCAGCTCACGGCTAGGCATAATATCACCACCTTGTCCGGATACTTTTGGCAAGCTGCTCAAATGTTGCTGCAAACGTTGTTTTACTTGAGGCACATTCACACCTGCATGAGCCAGTAACGCAGCAGCACCACTATTTTGATCGTCAAGCAACGCTTTTAAGATAAAGCCGGCCTCAAGGTAGCTGCTGTCCGCAGCCAAAGCCAAACTTTGACCTTCTTGCAGAGCTTGCTGAAATTTGGCAGTCAATTTATCAAATCTCATTTTAAGTTCCTCTTCAAATATATTCTGTTAGAGCCTATATAAGCGCAAATGTGGATAACTCAATAGCTATTTACTCCATTAACCAAAAATTTTTATTACCTTATTGTTTTATAAAGTTTTATTTTTATAATTTTATGTGTATAACTTTATTATCCAGTTACCCTTTACTCAAAAGGCCGTCTGAAAAATCAAGAATAATCAGGTATAATCGGCACCATATTTATTTTCAGACGGCCTTTGTGCCGAAGGATACTTTCATGAGCAAAAAACGAGTTTTAACAGGCGTTACCACAACAGGTATTCCACACTTGGGCAACTATGTCGGTGCCATCCGCCCGGCTATCCGCGCAGCACAAGATTCCAATACCGAATCATTCCTCTTTTTGGCCGACTATCACGGCATCATCAAATGTCATGAGCCAGAAATGATTCATCAATCCACTCAAGCTGTTGCCGCCACATGGCTCGCCTGCGGACTCAACCCTGAACAGACCACTTTCTACCGTCAAAGCGATATTCCCGAAGTAATGGAGTTGAACTGGATTCTGACCTGTATCACCGCAAAAGGCCTGATGAACCGCGCCCACGCTTATAAAGCCGCAGTACAGGCAAATACCGAAAACGGTCAGGAAGATCTGGATCATGGCGTGGAAATGGGCCTGTACAGCTACCCTATCCTCATGACTGCCGACATTCTTATGTTCAATGCCCATGAAGTACCAGTCGGTCGCGACCAAATCCAACACGTTGAAATGGCACGCGATATTGCCGGCCGCTTCAACCACCGCTTCCAAGAGCTCTTCATCCTGCCAGAAGTGAAAATCGACGAAAACGTCGAACTCTTGGTCGGCTTGGACGGACGCAAAATGTCCAAGTCCTACGGCAACACCATTCCGCTTTGGGAAAACGACAAGAAAACCCAAAAATCGGTTAACAAAATCATCACCAATATGAAAGAACCCGGCGAGCCGAAACAGCCTGATGAAAGCCCTCTGTTTGAAATCTACAAAGCCTTCTCCACG
Organism: Neisseria sp. HMSC078H04; assembly: GCF_001838135.1. Classification (NCBI taxonomy): domain Bacteria; kingdom Pseudomonadati; phylum Pseudomonadota; class Betaproteobacteria; order Neisseriales; family Neisseriaceae; genus Neisseria; species Neisseria sp. HMSC078H04. The sequence continues at coordinate 349,792 of NZ_KV835849.1, read as the reverse complement.
CCGTCTGAAACTGCTGAGTTCACGCAAATGCTGGCCGAAGGCCTTGCTTGGGGTGAGGCTAAGAAACTCTTGGGTGCAAAAATCAATGCCGAACTCGCAGAACCCCGCGAGCGTTACAATGAATTGACAGCCAAACCATCTCAAATTGAAGACATTTTGCAGGCCGGTGCACAAAAAGCGCGTAAAGAAGCACGCGAATTGTTGGATAAAGTACGCGATGCAGTAGGTATTCGTCCGTTGAAATAATAATAGTAAGGCCGTCTGAATATTTCAGACGGCCATAATATCGTTTATCATTTGAAATATAATCGTTTTCTAGGGTTTCTCATATGAAAAAAACCTTCCCCCTTATCTTGCTCAGCCTTTCATTGGCTGCCTGCGGCGGTAAATCTGAAGATACTGCCGCCAATGATGCTGCTTCAGGCAAAGCGCCCAAGCCTACCTTCAAAGTTAAATATATCGATGAACAAGCCATAGCCGGTTTGGATTTAGGTACAGCTCAAGACGGCGAAACGAAAGAAGGTAAGAAGCAACGCACCTATCCGATTAACGGCATAGAGGGCGGTGTTATCAATCTGATTGGTAAGCACCCTACCGACTTAGAAGTCATCAGCGGCCAATGCATGGAAAAAAATGAAAAAGGCGTTTCAGCCGGCTGGTCAGCCAACGGAGTTTGCCACACTGCCTTTGCAAAAATGGTGGACAATATTGCCCAAGATGGCGGCAAACTGACCGACTATCTGATTTCACACGCTGCTTTGCAACCTTATACTGAAGGAAAAAGCGGTTATGCCGCTGTACAAAACGGCCGCTATATTTTAGAAATTGATAGCGAAGGCATGTTCTATTTCCGTCGCCGTCATTACTAAACCCCAGACCATCCTATTTCCCCCTGACACAAGGACTGAATCATGGCTCAAGTTACTTTCCAAGGCTCCCCTATTTCTACAAACGGCAATTTGCCTGCCATCGGCCAAGTTGCACCTGATTTCACATTGGTAGCAGCAGACCTATCTGAGAAATCATTGGCTGACTTTGCAGGCAAACGCAAAGTGCTGAATATTTTCCCCAGCATCGACACCGACATATGCGCCCAGTCCGTCCGCACTTTCAACAAACGTGCCTCTTCTTTGAATAATACCGTTGTTTTGTGCATTTCTGCCGATTTACCGTTTGCACAAGCCCGTTTCTGCGGTGCAGAAGGTTTGGAAAATGTAGTGACACTTTCTACATTCCGCAGCAGCTTTTCTAACGATTACGGTGTTACACTGACAGAAAGCCCATTACGCGGCCTAACTGCCCGTGCAGTGGTGGTTTTGAATGAGCAAAACCAAGTTCTCCACGCTGAGCTGGTATCTGAAATTGCAAACGAGCCTGACTACGAAGCTGCTTTGGCTGTTTTGTAATTGACTCAATAAAATCAGGCCGTCTGAAACTTTTCAGACGGCCTTTAG
>NZ_KV835849.1:294185-348238 GCF_001838135.1 Neisseria sp. HMSC078H04 | reverse complement strand
GCCGTCTGAAACTTTTCAGACGGCCTTTAGATTATCTTCAAAATAAAAACGGTAGCTTAAAAGCTACCGTTTTCTGTTTCAAGCCTTATACAGGTTTATCTGTTTTGTCTGCTTCTACTGACTCAGCATTCTGAACCTCATTTTGCTCAACAGGTTCAGTAGCTTCAGCAACAGGCGCTTCAGGCTCTTCTACTTTGTCATCGCGGACATTGTGGCTGTAATCTTTAGGCGGGCTAGGTTGTTTACCGGCCATAATTTCCAAAACTTGGTCTCGATCGATGGTTTCCCAATCCATCAGTGCTTTGCACATGGTTTCCATCTTATCGCGATTTTCATCCAAGATTTTGTAAGCCACTTGGTATTGCTCATCTAAAATACGGCGGATTTCCGCATCGATATCTTGTTGGGTTTTCTCGGAAATATTTTGAGAACGGGTTACGCTGCGACCCAAGAATACTTCACCTTCGTTCTCAGCATAAACCATCACACCCATTTTATCGCTCATACCATAACGCGTTACCATCTCGCGTGCCATTTGAGTTGCACGCTCAAAGTCGTTAGATGCGCCGGTAGAAATACGGCCAATAAAAATATCTTCAGCAATACGGCCACCAAACAAGATTGAGAGCTGGCTCAGCATTTGGTCTTTGTACATACTGATGCGGTCACGCTCAGGCAGTTGCCAAGTCAAACCCAATGCACGGCCACGAGGCATAATCGTTACTTTGTGAACCGGATCGGTAAACGGCAGGCTTTCCGCTACGATTGCATGACCGGCCTCATGATAGGCTGTCGCACGTTTTTCATCTTCGTGCATTACCATACTGCGACGCTCCGGACCCATGTAGATTTTGTCTTTGGCATCTTCAAAGTCGCTTTGATCGACTTTAACTTTATTACGACGGCCGGCAAACAAAGCAGCTTCATTGACCAAGTTTGCCAAATCTGCACCTGAAAAACCAGGTGTACCGCGTGCCAAAGAAGTCAAATCTACGGATGCATCCAAAGGTACTTTTTTAGCATGTACTTTCAAGATTTGTTCACGGCCACGGATATCGGGCAATGGAACAACAACTTGACGGTCAAAACGGCCCGGACGCTGCAACGCAGGATCAAGTACATCAGGACGGTTGGTTGCTGCGATCACAATAACGGTTTGGTTGCTTTCAAAACCATCCATTTCAACCAACAATTGGTTTAATGTTTGCTCACGCTCATCATTGCCACCACCCAAACCGGCACCGCGCTGACGGCCAACCGCATCAATTTCATCGATAAAGATGATACATGGCGCGTTTTTCTTAGCCTGCTCGAACATATCGCGGACACGGCTCGCACCGACACCGACAAACATTTCTACGAAGTCAGAACCTGAAATACTGAAGAATGGCACACCAGCCTCACCAGCAATCGCTTTAGCCAGCAATGTTTTACCCGTACCAGGGCTACCGGCCAACAAAATACCGCGTGGTACACGACCGCCCAGACTTTGGTAACGGTTAGGCGATTTCAGGTAATCCACGATTTCTTGTACTTCTTCTTTTGCCTCATCACAACCGGCAACATCGGCAAAAGTAACTTTATTGGAATCTTTGTCCAGTAAACGTGCACGGCTCTTACCAAAAGAGAATGCGCCGCCTTTACCGCCACCGCCGCTTTGCATGCGCATGAAGTAGAACCATGCACCGATCAACAACAAAACAGGCAGCAGGCTGTAAAACAGACTGGCCAGCATGCTTGGTTTTTCTTCCGGAGTCACTTTGACGCGTACTTTGTTGTCCAACAGTGTTTTAACCAAGTTGTCATCCAAAGGCGCATTGGTATAGAAGGCAGTTTTATCGGTGCGCTCACCTTTAATCAGATAGCCGCTGACAACAGATCCTTCAATATTGACATTGGATACTTCGCCACTATTAACTTGCTGAATAAATTGAGAATATTCGATTTGCTGTTTATCTTCCTGCTTATCGCTGAGCGCATTGAATGCTGCTAAAAGCATAGCACCACCCACTACCCAGACTAATATGTTTTTAATGGTATTCCCCACTGAACAGGCTCCATGGTTACAAAATAAATAAAATCAAGGGAAAGAATTTTAAAGCACCCACCCTACATTGTCAGCGTTTATTTTTACCTAATAGGTAAATCTCACTGGAACGATTGCGGGAAGCATCCGGCTTTCGGGTTTGTACACTGGCAAAAATTTCACGCATAGCCGCCGTATACTCTTGATAACCCGCGCCTTGAAACACCTTCACTAAAAAACTGCCTCCGGTTTTCAAATGTTGGAAGGCAAAATCCAAAGCCAGTTCACACAAATAAAAACTGCGTGCCTGGTCGGTTACGGCATTGCCTGACATATTGGGTGCCATATCACAGATTACAAGGTCTAACGGACGATTATCCAATAAAGCTTCAAACTGCTCCAAAACGGCATCTTCCCTAAAGTCGCCCTGAATAAACGACACACCTTCAATAGCTTCCATCGGCAAAATATCCAAAGCAAACACTGCTCCTGTTTTACCGACCAGCTTGGCCGCCACCTGTGACCAACTTCCCGGCGCGCTGCCCAAATCCGCCAAAACCGTACCTGGCTTGATTAATTTGTCTTTTTGATTGATTTCCAATAATTTATAAGCCGCCCTGGCACGATATCCGTCCTTTTGTGCCATATGGACATAATGATCGTTGACGTGCTCATGCAGCCATGCTTTTGAAGATTTTGAGCGTACAGCCATCTTGATTTGAAATGCTTAAGTTAAAATCAGCATTGTACGTTATTTCCCCCGTAAATGTTCTAAATCGCGTACAATATAGCCATTATTCTTTTTAATTGGATACTTATTAATATGAGCGACAACAAATTAAGCACCAAAGAAATTTTGGCCTTGAAAGCCCAAGCACACCACCTCCACCCTGTCGTTATGGTTGGCCAACAAGGCTTGACCGACTCGGTTATCAAAGAAACCGATGCAGCATTGACAGCGCACGAATTGATTAAAGTCCGTGTTTTTGGCGATGATCGTGCTGAACGTATTGAAATTTGTGATGCCCTGTGTGAAACACTGGGTGCCCAACTGGTGCAACATATTGGTAAATTACTTGTTTTGTGGCGCAAAAAACCGGACAACGAATAATTTAAACTGAATAAACAGCAGAAGTATTTTCTCAACCCACTTTATCATATCCTTCTGTTGTATTTATGCAGCATAAAATAAATTATTCCATTATTCTAAGTATAAAAATACAAATACGGTTGCCTGTTTTTGTAAATAACCTCAAAATTACAAAATCATAACGGCCGCACCCTGTCGGCCGATTATTTTATTCCTAATCCTTCACAAAATATAAAAGCAAACCGATGAATGCTCAACAATATGAAGAATCTTTTCTGCTAGCAGAAAAATTAATCACTCAAGACCCACCTGACTTTGCACGAGCCATCCCTTTGCTCTGCGAAGCAGCAGAAGCCGGGCATATTGAGGCTGCATTTCAGCTGGCAGGATGCCTAATCGAACACCACGAAAATGCGCAAGATTTAGCAATTGCAGTTGAATATTTAAAGCAAGCTGCAAGAGCTGGTCATCCATACGCCCGCTATAATCTTCTCCAATTACAAGAAAATAATGGAATAGAAGTAGAAAAGCTCATCGCAGCCTATCAAGAGCTTGCCGAAGAAGGATTGGCTCCTGCCCAACTGCGCCTGATGCGTTTATATGCAGACAATGGCAATGACCAAGAAGCAGTCAAATGGGCACTGAAAGCTGCCGAACAACAAAATCCTCAGGCACAATACTTCTTAGCCCAGCATTACCAATATTCCAGCTCTCCTGATTTGGAATATTCCCATAAACTTTATCAGCAATCCGCTGCACAGGGATTTATTGCGGCACACTGGCAACTCGGCCTTCAATACAAATTTGGGCAAGGTGTTGCACAAAACCCTGAAAAAGCAATCGAACATTTGCGTATTGCCGCCGATTACGACATTGTTCCAGCGCAAACCTCTCTTGCAGAACTCTTGTCAGTATCAAACCCTGCCGAGGCATTAGAATGGTTTGAAAAAGCGGCAGAACAAGGTGACAGCAATGCGCATGTAGCACTTGCCGAAATCTATCTTCTGGGTAAAAACACCGAGCGAGACCCTCAAAAGTCCTATCAACACGCTAAGTTTGCTGCGGATCAAAATGACCCGGAAGGCTTGCGCCTTTTAGGAGATATCCATCGCTACGGATTGGGACGAGCAGTTGATGCAGACACTGCCCGTCAGTATTATCAACGCGCAGCCGACTTAGGCAATCTTGTCGCTTACCAAAAACTTCTATCTGACAGTGCGTTGAATAACCAGCAAAACTACGAGTTAACCAAAGAAATCGCCCTTCAACGTCAAGAGGCCGAGCGCCTATACAAACTGGCATTCGCGGCCCACTATGGTTTAAAACGCCAACAAAATTATGCTGAAGCACTGGAGCTATACCTTCAGTCTGCAGAACGAGGACACAGTAAATCACAAACCAATCTTGGCATGATGTATTACAGCGGACAAGGTGTACCTGTCGACTATGCCCAAGCTGCAAAATGGTTTGAAGCAGCGGCCAAACAAAGAGACACGATGGCTCAATATAATCTTGCCTGTCTGTATTATCACGGTATGGGCGTAGAAAAAGACATCAACAATGCTTGTTTCTGGCTACAAGAAGCTATCCAACATGGACATGAACAGCAAGACGTTCTCAAAGAGCTTTTGGCTCAATGGAAGCAGTTCGCTCAAAAAGCTTCTGCCGCTTAAAGGCCGTCTGAAATTCTCAGACTACTAACAAATGACATGCCCAGCTATTCAACTAGCCTGTGCATGTCATTTTTTAATTTTCCCTTCCTCAATCATCGTCCTCTTAAAATTTCACTCTTTCTTAACCTCTTCCAAAATCTTCAGACGGCCCATTCGCTTGTAAAAAATAACACAGTCTGAACTTTCTTTTTCAAACTCAAAGTTTAAATTTAATTTTCGATTTTAGACAAATTTTGAAAATTAATTTTCGTATTCGAATTTTTTAATCCAAACAACAGAGACTTTTACCGTGTCTGTTTAATATTCTAATTTTAAAACCATCATAAGGACACTTTTAAAAATCATCAATTCAACCTCTACCCTCCTATTAATATCAACAGCGCGATTTGCCAGTTTGCCCAATTACTGATAGCATTTGCAGGTTAGCCAGTTTGCAAAAAATTTTAATTTTTCAGAATTTTCATTGCTTCATATAACGTATTGAAAATATTTAAATAATTAAAATTTTTTCGAATTTGACTCTTGGAATTTTCGTTTATAAGCCGTATTTGTTCACAAACGAAAATATCGGAGTAATACTCCGTCATTGAAAAACACTCAACACAAGGATAGATATTATGTCCACCCAATTACACGATGTTGACCCAATTGAAACCAAAGAATGGTTAGACGCGTTAAGCTCTGTTTTAGAATATGAAGGCAGCGAACGCGCCCAGTATCTGCTGGAAAGTTTGGTCAAATACAGCCGTGACAAAGGCATCCGTATGCCTCACGGTACCACTACTCCATACTTGAACACCGTTTCCGTTGAAGACGAAAAAGGCATCCCTGGCGACCAAAACATCGAACACCGCATCCGTGCGTTCGTTCGTTGGAACGCTGCCGCTATCGTTTTGCGCGCGGGTAAAAAAGATTTGGAATTGGGTGGGCACATTGCATCTTTCCAATCAGCCGCCACTATGTACGAAGTCGGCTTCAACCACTTCTGGAAAGCCAAAGGCGAAGGCGAAGAAGGCGATTTGGTATTCTTCCAAGGCCACGTTGCCCCTGGCATCTACGCACGCGCTTTCGTTGAAGGCCGTCTGACTGAAGACCAATTGAACAACTTCCGTCAAGAAGTTGCCGGTCATGGTCTGCCTTCCTATCCTCACCCTCACCTGTTGCCTGACTTCTGGCAATTCCCAACCGTATCTATGGGTCTTGGCCCATTGATGGCGATTTACCAAGCCCGTTTCCTGAAATACTTGGAATCTCGCGGCCTGGCTAAAACCAAAGGCCGTAAAGTATGGGTATTCTGTGGCGACGGCGAAATGGACGAACCTGAAAGCCAAGGTGCTATTGCTCTGGCTTCACGCGAAGGCTTGGACAACTTGGTATTCGTCATCAACTGTAACCTGCAACGTTTGGACGGCCCAGTACGCGGTAACGGCAAAATCATTCAGGAGCTGGAAGGCAACTTTGCCGGCGCAGGCTGGAATGTTGTGAAAGTCATCTGGGGTCGTCGTTGGGACCGCCTCTTGGCAAAAGACAAAGATGGCATCCTGCGTAAACGTATGGAAGAGTGCTTGGACGGTGACTACCAAACTTACAAATCCAAAGACGGTGCATACGTCCGTGAACACTTCTTCAATACGCCTGAACTGAAAGCATTGGTCGCCGATATGACCGATGAGCAAATTTGGGCATTGAACCGCGGCGGCCATGATCCTCAAAAAGTGTACAACGCTTATGACCGCGCAGTGAACCACGCTGACGGCAAACCTACTGTCATTTTGGCGAAAACCATTAAAGGTTACGGTATGGGTGCATCCGGCGAAGGTCAAAACGTTGCCCACCAAGCCAAAAAAATGGACAAAGCGTCTCTGAAACAATTTCGTGACCGCTTTGACATTCCTGTAACTGACGAGCAAATCGACAGCGGCGACCTGCCTTACCTGACTTTTGCTCCCGACAGCGAAGAATACAAATACCTGCATGCACGCCGTGAAGCTTTGGGTGGCTACCTGCCTCAACGCAAACCTACCCAAGAAGTTCTGGAAGTGCCTGAGTTGTCAGCATTTGAGACTCAACTGAAATCCAGCGGTGACCGTGAATTCTCAACCACCATGGCTTTCGTCCGCATCCTGTCTACTTTGCTGAAAGACAAAAAAATTGGCAAACGCGTGGTGCCTATCGTTCCAGATGAAAGCCGTACGTTCGGTATGGAAGGTATGTTCCGTCAATACGGTATTTGGAACCCTAAAGGCCAACAATACACTCCTCAAGATAAAGACCAACTGATGTTCTATAAAGAATCTGTTGACGGTCAAATCTTGCAAGAAGGTATTAACGAACCTGGTGCCATGGCTGACTGGATTGCTGCTGCGACCAGCTACGCAAACAACGACTTTGCCATGATTCCTTTCTACATCTACTACTCTATGTTCGGTTTCCAACGAGTTGGCGACTTGGCATGGGCAGCAGGCGATATGCATGCACGCGGCTTCCTGCTGGGTGGTACAGCCGGCCGTACAACACTGAATGGCGAAGGTTTGCAACACGAAGACGGCCACAGCCACATTCAAGCAGACTTGATTCCAAACTGTGTAACTTACGATCCGACATTCCAATATGAAGTAGCCGTTATCGTACACGATGGCTTGCGCCGCATGTATGTTAACCACGAAGACGTGTTCTACTACATCACCCTGATGAATGAAAACTACACCCATCCAGACATGCCTGAAGGCGTAGAACAAGACATCCTGAAAGGTATGTACTTGCTGAAAGCCAGCGGCAAAGGCGATAAAAAAGTCCAATTAATGGGTTCCGGTACCATCCTGCAAGAAGTAATTGCCGGTGCCGAATTATTGAAAGCCGACTTCGGCGTAGAAGCAGACATCTGGTCTTGCCCATCATTCAACCAGCTGCACCGCGATGCCATCGAAGTGGAACGCTTCAATCGTCTGAACCCATTGGAAACTGCAAAAGTACCGTTTGTTACTTCTCAACTGCAAGGTCATGACGGTCCGGTTATTGCCGCTACCGACTACATCCGCAGCTATGCTGACCGCATCCGCGCCTATATCCCGAACGACTACCACGTTTTGGGTACTGACGGCTTCGGTCGCTCAGACAGCCGTGCCAACCTGCGCAGCTTCTTCGAAGTTGACCGCTACAACGTTGCCGTTGCTGCATTGAGCGCTCTGGCCGAACAGGGCAAAGTCAGCAAAGAAACCGTTCAACAAGCCATTGAAAAATATGGTATTAAAGCCGATGCAGCTCCTAGCTGGAAACGCTAATTGATGTTTCAGACGGCCTGTTAACATTAGGCCGTCTGAAAACCAAATGTTTGAATGGTTTGAACAGACAAACTGTACCGATGCCGTGTGAAACAGTTTTCAGACGGCATCAAACTGAAAATATTAAAGGAACTCAAATGAGTATCGTAGAAATCAAAGTCCCTGATATCGGCGGTCATGAAAACGTCGACATCATCGCTGTAGAAGTTAAAGCAGGCGACACCATTGCCGTTGACGACACCCTGATTACTTTAGAAACCGACAAAGCCACTATGGACGTACCTGCCGATGCAGCCGGTGTCGTGAAAGAAGTTAAAGTTAAAGTTGGCGATAAAATCTCTGAAGGCGGCGTTATTCTGACCGTTGAAACCGATGCCGCCGCTGCCGATGCAGCCCCGGCTCCTGCAGCTGAAGCTCCTGCAGCTCCCGCTGCCGCTACTGCCGCAGCCCCTGCAGGCGGGGCAACTGTAAAAGTTGTTGTCCCGGATATTGGCGGTCATACAGATGTAGACATTATTGCCGTTGAAATTAAAGTTGGCGACACTGTTGCCGTTGACGACACTCTGATTACTCTGGAAACCGACAAAGCCACTATGGACGTACCATGTACAGAAGCCGGTGTTGTTAAAGCCGTATTTGTAAAAGTTGGCGACAAAGTATCTGAAGGTTCTGCCATTATCGAAGTAGAAACCGCCGGTTCCGCCGCAGCTGCTCCTGCTCCTGCCGCTCAAGCTGCCGCACCTGCACCAGCCGCTGCTCCGGCTCCTGCTGCTCCCGCACCAGCCGCTACGCCTGCTCCAGCTGCACCTGCAGCTGCCAAAATTGACGAAGCTGCTTTTGCCAAAGCCCATGCAGGTCCTTCCGCACGTAAACTGGCGCGCGAATTGGGTGTAGATTTGGGTCAAGTTAAAGGTACCGGTCTGAAAGGCCGTATCATGGGCGAAGACGTTAAAGCCTTCGTTAAATCCGTTATGCAAAGCGGTGCAGGCAAACCTGCCGCTGCCTCTTTGGGCGGTGGTCTGGACTTGTTGCCATGGCCTAAAGTTGACTTCTCTAAATTCGGCAGCGTCGAAGTTAAAGAACTGTCTCGCATTAAGAAAATCTCTGGTCAAAACCTGTCTCGCAACTGGGTTGTGATTCCTCACGTTACCGTACACGAGGAAGCGGATATGACCGAATTGGAAGAATTCCGCAAACAGCTGAACAAAGAATGGGAACGCGAAGGCGTGAAACTGTCTCCATTGGCCTTCATCATTAAAGCCTCTGTTGCTGCGCTGAAAGCCTTCCCTGAATTCAACGCCTCTTTGGATGGCGACAACTTGGTGCTGAAAAACTACTTCAACATCGGTTTCGCAGCAGACACGCCAAACGGCTTGGTTGTTCCAGTAATCAAAGACGTGGATCAAAAAGGCTTGAAACAAATCAGCCAAGAGCTAACCGAATTGTCTAAAAAAGCCCGCGAAGGCAAGCTCAAACCACAAGAAATGCAAGGCGCATGCTTTACCATTTCCAGCTTGGGCGGTATCGGCGGTACAGGCTTCACGCCAATCGTGAATGCTCCTGAAGTTGCCATCTTGGGCGTGTGCAAATCTCAAATCAAACCGGTTTGGAACGGCAAAGAATTCGCTCCTCGCCTGATGTGCCCGTTGAGCCTGTCCTTTGACCACCGTGTCATCGACGGTGCCGCCGGTATGCGCTTTACCGTATTCCTGGCTAACCTGTTGAAAGACTTCCGCCGCATTACTCTGTAATCCGAGCATTTTCAGACGGCCTTTTTACTCAGGCCGTCTGAAAAAAGAAGTCCGAACATCATTCAGAAAGATTAGACATGAGCTTAGTTGAATTAAAAGTGCCCGACATTGGCGGTCACGAAAACGTAGATATTATTGCGGTTGAAGTAAATGTAGGCGACACCATTGCTGTGGACGATACCCTGATTACTTTGGAAACCGATAAAGCCACTATGGACGTACCTGCCGAAGTTGCAGGTGTCGTTAAAGAAGTTAAAGTTAAAGTCGGCGATAAAATCTCCGAAGGCGGCTTGATTGCAGTCGTTGAAGCCGAAGGTGCGGCTGCCGCTCCTAAAGCCGAAGCACCAGCTGCTCCTGCGCAAGAAGCACCTAAAGCAGCCGCTCCTGCTCCTCAAGCTGCTCAATTCGGCGGTTCTGCCGATGCCGAATACGACGTAGTTGTATTGGGTGGCGGCCCTGGCGGTTATTCTGCTGCATTTGCCGCTGCTGACGAAGGCTTGAAAGTTGCCATCGTCGAGCGTTACAAAACTTTGGGCGGCGTTTGCTTGAACGTTGGCTGTATCCCTTCCAAAGCCCTGTTGCACAATGCTGCCGTTATCGATGAAGTGCGTCACTTGGCTGCCAACGGTATCAAATACCCAGAGCCTGAACTCGATATCGACATGCTGCGTGCTTACAAAGACGGCGTGGTTTCCCGTTTGACTACCGGTTTGGCAGGCATGGCCAAAGGCCGTAAAGTAGACGTTATCCAAGGCGACGGCCAATTCTTAGATCCGCACCACTTGGAAGTGTCGCTGACTACCGGCGACGTGTACGAGCAAGCGACTCCTACCGGCGAGAAAAAAATCGTTGCCTTCAAAAACTGTATCATTGCAGCAGGTAGCCGCGTAACCAAACTGCCTTTCATTCCTGAAGATCCACGCATCATCGATTCCAGCGGTGCACTGGCTCTGAAAGAAGTACCGGGCAAACTGTTGATCATCGGCGGCGGTATTATCGGTCTCGAAATGGGTACGGTTTACAGCACTCTGGGTTCTCGCCTGGATGTTGTTGAAATGATGGACGGCCTGATGCAAGGTGCAGACCGCGACTTGGTTAAAGTATGGCAAAAACAAAACGAATACCGTTTTGACAACATTATGATCAACACCAAAACTGTTGCTGTTGAGCCTAAAGAAGACGGCGTTTACGTTACCTTCGAAGGTGCAAATGCACCTAAAGAGCCGCAACGTTACGATGCCGTATTGGTGGCTGCCGGTCGTGCGCCTAACGGCAAACTCATCAGTGCCGAAAAAGCAGGCGTTGCTGTAACTGATCGCGGCTTCATCGAAGTGGACAAACAAATGCGCACCAACATGCCGCACATCTACGCTATCGGCGACATCGTCGGTCAACCGATGTTGGCACACAAAGCCGTTCACGAAGGCCACGTTGCTGCTGAAAACTGTGCCGGCCACAAAGCCTACTTTGACGCGCGCGTTATTCCGGGCGTTGCCTACACTTCTCCTGAAGTGGCATGGGTTGGCGAAACCGAATTGTCAGCCAAAGCTTCCGGCCGCAAAATCACCAAAGCCAACTTCCCATGGGCTGCTTCCGGCCGTGCGATTGCCAACGGTTGCGACAATGGTTTCACTAAGCTGATTTTTGATGCTGAAACCGGCCGCATCATCGGTGGTGGTATCGTTGGTCCTAACGGCGGCGATATGATCGGCGAAGTCTGCTTGGCCATCGAAATGGGCTGTGATGCAGCCGATATTGGTAAAACCATCCACCCACACCCAACACTGGGCGAATCCATCGGTATGGCTGCTGAAGTGGCATTGGGCGTATGTACCGACCTGCCTGCTCAGAAAAAGAAATAAGTTCACTCAAATAAAATTTGAACGAACTTGATGGAACAAAGGCCGTCTGAATGTTTCAGACGGCCTTTTTGCAAACAAGGAGACTCAATATGAAAAAAATCGAAGCTATTATCAAACCTTTCAAACTCGACGATGTGCGTGAAGTCTTAACTGAAATCGGCATTACCGGCATGACAGTCAGCGAAGTTAAAGGCTTCGGCCGCCAAAAAGGCCATACGGAAATTTATCGCGGCGCAGAATACGCAGTCGATTTTCTGCCTAAAGTAAAAATCGAATTGGTATTGGCTGACGATAAAGTCGATCAGGCTGTGGATGCCATTTTAGAAACTGCGCATTCCGGCAAAATTGGTGACGGTAAAATCTTCATTTATCCGGTTGAAGAAGCTATCCGTATCCGTACCGGTGAACGCTCGGAAGCAGCGCTTTAATAGAAATCGCAAAATACAGAATGCAAATGCCGTCTGAAAAAAGTCATGACTTGTTTTAATCAGGACTTATTTTTCAGACGGCATTAATTGAATACCCCCCATTTTCTAAAGCCTATCCAAGTAAACCTATTATCGAAAACCTCACGCTATCAAGCATGGAGAAATTCGAGGCAATGCTTCTCCTGACCCTCAGGAACGACTTTACCGTATCAAATAACTCTTTCTAAAGTAGTGCTTACCCAATCCCATACTTGCAAAACCTCAACGCCCTCCTTTTAAAATCAAATCCCTCGTATTTTTTCCTATTCTTATTGTTGTCTAACTTTTCAGACGACCCCTTTCTTTATCCAAACTCCGTTATAATGACGGCTTTAAAATTAATTTATCCAAAGACAGTCTTATCATGAAACACATCCACATTATCGGTATCGGCGGCACATTTATGGGCGGCGTAGCGGCTATTGCCAAAGAAGCAGGTTTTAAAGTCAGCGGTTGCGACGCAAAGATGTATCCGCCGATGAGCACCCAGCTTGAAGCCTTGGGCATAGACGTACATGAAGGTTTTGATGCCGCTCAATTGGACGAATTTAAAGCCGATATTTACGTTATCGGTAATGTTGCCAAACGTGGCATGGATGTGGTTGAAGCGATTTTAAACCGCGGCCTGCCTTATATTTCCGGCCCGCAATGGCTTGCTGAAAACGTATTACACCAGCACTGGGTACTCGGCGTAGCCGGAACACACGGCAAAACGACTACCGCCTCCATGCTTGCCTGGGTCTTGGAATATGCCGGTCTCGCACCGGGCTTCCTGATTGGCGGCGTACCGGAAAACTTCAGCGTTTCCGCCCGTCTGCCGCAAACTCCGCGCCAAGACCCTAACTCAAAATCGCCGTTTTTCGTTATCGAAGCCGACGAATACGATACCGCCTTTTTTGACAAACGCTCCAAATTCGTACACTACCGTCCGCGTACCGCCATTTTGAACAATCTGGAATTCGACCACGCCGACATTTTTGCCGATTTAGGCGCCATTCAAACACAATTCCATCATTTGGTACGCACCGTGCCGTCTGAAGGCCTCATCGTCTGCAACGGCCAGCAGCAAAGCCTGCAAGATACTTTGGACAAAGGCTGCTGGACGCCCGTAGAAAAATTTGGTACCGAACAAGGCTGGCAGGTTGGTACCGTCCATGCCGACGGCTCGTTTGACGTATGCCATCATGGCGAAACGGTCGGACACGTCGCTTGGGAACTGATGGGCGAACACAACCGCATGAACGCCCTCGCCGTTATCGCTGCCGCGCGTCATGCCGGCGTCGATATTCAGACGGCCTGCGAAGCCTTGAGCGCGTTTAAAAACGTCAAACGCCGCATGGAAATTAAAGGCACGGTAAACGGCATCACTGTTTACGACGACTTTGCCCACCACCCAACCGCCATCGAAACCACCATCGAAGGTCTGCGCCAGCGCGTTGGTAATGCCCGCATCCTCGCCGTCCTCGAGCCGCGCTCCAACACCATGAAACTCGGCACCATGAAAGCCGCCCTGCCCGCAAGCCTCAAAGGTGCCGACCAAGTGTTCTGCTACGCCGGCGGTGTGGACTGGAACGTCGCCGAAGCCCTCGCGCCTTTAGGCGACAAGCTACACGTCGGCAAAGACTTCGATGCCTTCGTTGCCGAAATCATGAAAAATGCCGAAGCAGGCGACCATATTTTGGTCATGAGCAACGGCGGTTTCGGCGGAATTCACGGAAAACTGCTGGAAGCCTTGAAATAAGCCTTCTCCAATAACCAAGGCCGTCTGAAAAGTTTTCAGACGGCCTTTTATCATATGCCAATTTAAAATCTATATTTACGAAAAATGTTTTGGTAATACCCAAATAACACTCATCTATTATTTGCCCATACATACTTGCTCAAGACCATTTTTCCATTATGCATTGCCAATCCTCCCCAAAATCTGATAATAATACAGACAACATCTAAGCCGTACATATATCATGAAACACAAAACTACCTTTAAGCCCATAGTTCTCAGTATTGCGCTTTCCATCCTTCTGATTACAACAGCGGTATTTTTTGCCCGTCATCACAACTCTATCCCAAGTATTAATACCAATTTCCTACAACAGAAGATTACCGAACCCGAAGGACCATCACCGCAAATCGTACAATCTGCGCGAAACCAAATTGGCAAAACCCTTCGTTACGACCCTGCTTACACCAAGCTCAAATATCCAATGGGCGATGTACCTATGGAAAAAGGCGTTTGCACAGACGTGGTCATCCGTGCCTTGCGCGACCAAAATATCGATTTGCAAGAGCTTGTTCATCAAGACATGAGCCGCAACTTTTCCGTCTATCCGAAACGCTGGGGTTTGAAACAACCTGATACCAATATTGACCACCGCCGCGTACCTAACCTAATGACTTATTTCACGCGTCAAGGCTGGGCAGTTCGAGATACAAACTATCAAGCTGGCGATATTGTAACTTGGGAACTGAAAGGCAACCGTCCCCATATCGGCATCGTCTCCGATCGAAAAATCGGCGACAGGCCCTTGATTATTCATAATATCGGTTCAGGAACCCGTGAAAACGACATCCTCTACCGCTACACCATTACCGGACATTACAGGCTTCCCGTTCGATAAACCTTAGCACCAAATCCTAGGTACCTATTAATCTGAAACGATAAAGAGCAAATATACCTCGTCAGTTTACATAGCATGAAATACAAAAAAGGCCGTCTGAAATAGTTTCAGACGGCCTTTTACTTTTACCTAACCCTCTTTATTTAACCGCAACCGCCGCATTTACCACAGCCGCTGCTGCAGTCGCGTTTTTTCGGTTTGAACACGAATTTTCGCAAGAGGAAGAATACGCAGGCGAGCATAATCAAGCCGACGATAATATATTGAGTCATGATGATAGTATCCTTGAAGAAATTTGGTAAACCACGAATGCGGCAAAATAAGCCATCAGGAACAAATAGCCTGTAATCATAAGCATATTTTTCGTGGATTTGGTTTCGCGTCTAATCACGGTCAAAGTCGCGGCACACATCGGAGCATACACATACCAAGCCAAGAAGGCAAAGGCGGTCGGCAAGCCCCAGTTGTTGTGTATGATGGGAATTAATGCGTTTTGTACGGCATCTTCAGACGACGCGCTGACGGCATAAACGGTACCCAATGCGGCAACGACCACTTCGCGCGCGGCAATACCCGGAATCATGGCGATACACATTTCCCAAGTAAAACCCAAAGGTGCAAAAAACGGCTGAATAGCATGACCAAGCGTACCTGCCAAGCTGTAATCGATGGCGGCACCGGTTGCGCCTTCAGGCGGTTGCGGCCAGCTTACCAAGCCCCACAGAACCACGGCCAACGCAAAAATGATGGTACCCGCGCGTTTCAGGAAGGCTTTTACCCTATCCCACAAGCTGGTCATGATGTGTTTGAAGTTAGGCGTACGGAAAGTCGGCAATTCCATTAAAAGTGGGAATTGTTGCACATTGCCTTTCATCCGCGCCAAGCGTTTCATGATATACGCTGCCAATGCAGCCGACAGAATGCCTACGATATAAAGAATAAACAATGTCAGGCCTTGCAGGTTGAAAATCCCACCCACTGTACGGTCAGGAATAACAGCGGCGATAATCAGCGCATACACTGGCAAACGTGCGGAACAAGTCAGCAACGGCGCAACCGCGATGGTAACAAGGCGTTCGCGCGGGTCGTTAATGGTACGCGCCGACATCACGGCAGGAACGGCACAGGCAAAGCTGGACAAAAGGGGAATAAACGAACGGCCGGACAAACCGCTTTTCGCCATGACGTTATCCAGCAGGAAGGCTGCACGCGGCAGATAGCCTGAGTCTTCCAATAGCAGGATAAAGGCAAACAAAATCGTAATCTGCGGCAGGAACACCAACACGCTGCCCAAACCGGCAATGACGCCGTTGACGAGCAAGTCGCTGAGGATGCCCGGTTCCATGTTCGCGCCTATCCATTCTCCCAGTGCGGTAAAACCACCTTCAATGGCGTCCATAATCGGTGCCGCCCAAGTGTATACCGCTTGGAACACCATAAACAGGATCACCAGCAGCATAATCATGCCCCAGACGGGGTGCAGCACGATGTCGTCGAGTTTTTTGTGCCATGCGGGCAGCGTCATCTGGGTGCGTACCACTTGTGCCAAAATCGATTCGACTTCTTGATAAAGTTTGTCGCTATCCAGCGCATCGAGCGTGCGTTCGGCAGAGGCGGGGTTTGCGGGAAAAGAGCGTTTGCGCGGCAGCTTCGCCACGGCTTCGCGTACAGCCTGTACGCCCGACGCGCTCACTGCAACTGTTTCCAAAACAGGTGCATCCAACAACTCGCTCAGTTTGGCCGCGTCGATATTCAAGCCCCTTTTGCGGGCCACGTCGCTCAAATTCAGCGACACCACCATAGGCAGTCCCAGCGTTTTCAGTTCCAAAATCATGCGCAGGGTCATACGCAGGTTGGTCGCGTCGGCAACGGCAATAATGGCATCGGGCGGAATGCCCATCTTGCCTACCATTACATCTTTCGCCACCGCTTCATCGGGGCTGGTCGTGCGTAGGCTGTATGTGCCCGGCAGGTCGATAATGCGGACGGCCTCGTCGTCGAGGAAGGCGCCCTCGCGCTTATCGACAGTTACGCCCGGATAATTGGCAACCTTGGCATGTGAGCCGGTCAAACCGTTGAACAAAACGGTTTTGCCGCAGTTTGGCGCGCCAATCAAGGCAAAATAGCTTAGTTCCATCATTTTTCCTTATTCTTTCAGACGGCCTTAAACGGCCTCAACGATACGACACATAATCTTCCCGGCCTCTTCCGAACGCAGGGAAAATTGGGATTGATTGCCCAAGCGTACTGCAAACGGTCCTCTTCCAAAACCGCCCACGGCAATCACTTGCAACGGCATTCCGCTGGAAAAACCCAAATCCGCAAGACGACGGGTTACCAAGGTATCCAAATCACCAAAAACAGGATTGGGAGCAATGGAATCAATATGTACGACTGCGCCTTTTTTCAGACGCGACAAAGGAATGGCAGACATAAGCCTCTCTTTTCATTTGTTTTAAAAAATCAGATTATTAGAAATGTGAGAAGTGCTGACGAATGTGTGGCACATTTGAAAGGTTGGTTATGAGTGGCTATTCGCTACTTCTTTCAATAAGTGCGGTTTGTTTTAAGTATTGTTATTTTCTTTGCTAATGATAAATCTTATTAATGTAAAAATCAAATGTAACAAGATGAGACCTTTGCAAAAAAGTCCTTCCCCCAACAGCCGAAACCAAAACAAAGATTTTCAGCTGTTTTCATCCCAAATCACTCCTGATTCGACTCAAATACCCCCTTAATCCCCCTTGGATACCTGATTAATCAGGCATCCGGCCGCCTTTTAGGCAGCAACAGGCGCACTTAGCCTGTTAGCGGCTTTCAAAAGGTTCAAACACATCGCCTTCAGATGGCTTTGCGCACTTACTTTGAGCAGCCCGAAATAGGCTGCCCGCGCATAGCGGAATTTACGGTGCAGCGTACCGAAGCTTTGTTCAACCACATAACGGGTCTTCGACAAATACCGGTTACGTTTGGTTTGCGCTTCCGACAGCGGATGTTTGCGGTGGGCTTTGCGCATAATGCCGTCTAACAACTGATGTTCTTTCAGATGTTGCCGATTTTCCTTACTGTCATAGCCTTTGTCGGCATAGACGGTTGTGTCTTTGGCTATTCCTTCCAGCAAAGGCGACAGGTGGTTGCACTCATGGGTATTGGCGGGAGTGATGTGCAGTTTCTCGATATAGCCTTCCTCATCGGTGCGGGTATGTTGTTTGTAACCAAGTTTGTAGAGGCCGTTTTTCTTTGTCCAACGGGCATCTTTGTCTTTACTCGGTGTGGTTTGTCCGCTGACTTGTCCTTCCTCGTCAACTTCTATAGCCTGACGCTGTTTGCTGCCGGCGGTCTGAATAATGGTGGCGTCAATGACGGCGGCGGATGCTTTCTCTACTTTTAGGTTTTTTTCGGTCAGTTGGCGGTTGATCAGTTCCAATAATTCGGACAGGGTGTTGTCTTGCGCCAGCCAGTTGCGGTAGCGGCATAAGGTGCTGTAATCGGGAATGCTCAGTTCGTCAAAACGGCAAAACAGGTTGAAATCGATGCGGGTGATGAGGCTGTGTTCGAGTTCGGGATCGGAGAGGCTGTGCCATTGTCCGAGCAGGACGGCTTTGAACATGGACAACAGGGGATAGGCGGGACGGCCGCGGTGGTCTCGAAGGTAACGGGTTTTTTGACGATTCAGGTACTGTTCGATCGGTTGCCAATCAATCACCTGATCCAACTTCAATAGTGGAAAGCGGTCGATGTGTTTGGCAATCATAGCTTGCGCGGTTTGCTGGAAGAAGGTACTCATGAAAAATCCCCTAAATGTCTTGATGGGAATTTAGGGGATTTTGGGGAATTTTGCAAAGGTCTCAAGATAAACTAAAAAGGCTGAAATCCTTTTATCATTAGGATTTCAGCCTTTTTATACACTCAATAAACTAAAGGCCGTCTGAAAACTTTCAGACGGCCTTCAAAATAAAAAACCGAATCAAATCGGTTTTTTATTCCCATTCAGGGAAAGGCTCTAAATTACAGAGCGTCTTTCAATGCTTTACCGGCACGGAATTTAGGAGTTTTAGCAGCAGCAATAGTCAGAGGCTCGCCAGTTTTAGGGTTGCGGCCTTGACGTTCGGCACGTTCGCCGACGTAGAAAGTACCGAAACCGACCAGAGTAACAGTGTCGCCGTTTTTCAGTGCGTTGGTTACGGCATTAGTAGTAGCATCCAAAGCTTTTTGCGCAGCAGATTTGGAAATGCCGGCTTCTTGAGCAATTGCTTCGATCAATTCAGACTTGTTCACAATTAGTCCCTTCCTATCGTATAAAGATGATGAAATGCCCGAATACTCGGGGCTTGAGCGCTTTCAAAGCACATACGCACTTTATAGCAATTCTGAAATTATCATGTCAAGTAAAAAATGTGGAATTGCCCTATTTTTGGGGCATTCAGGGCAAAACCACATTTTTTGCAACATCAGACGGCCAACTTAATGCTTGGTTGCTTTTGTTCTTGACTTTGTCTTAGGAGTTTGCACGGTCTCGGCAACTGCTAATTCGGCAACCCATTGCTCAGGCTGAGTTTCCAGACCCAAAGCCAACACTTCATCAATCCATTTGACCGGATGGATGGTCAGACCGGTTTTGACATTTTCAGGAATTTCTTCCAAATCTTTGACATTGTCTTTCGGAATCAATACATGCTTGATGCCACCGCGCAAAGCAGCCAGCAGTTTTTCTTTCAAACCGCCGATCGGCAACACTTCGCCACGCAAAGTGATTTCACCGGTCATCGCTACGTCCGCACGCACCGGAATTTTGGTAAAGGCAGAAACCATCGCCAAAGTCATGGCAATACCTGCGCTCGGACCGTCTTTCGGCGTCGCACCTTCCGGCACATGGACGTGAATGTCTTTCTTCTCGTAAAAATCAGGAGCCAGACCCACTGATTCGGCACGGGAACGGACAACCGACCATGCGGCCGATACTGATTCTTTCATCACATCGCCCAGTTGGCCGGTGCATTGAATCGTACCTTTACCCGGCAAGGCAACCGCCTCAACAGTCAACAACTCGCCACCGACTTCAGTCCAAGCCAGACCGGTTACCTGGCCGATGCGGTTTTCGCTTTCGGCCACGCCATAGTCGAAACGGCGCACGCCTAGATAGTCATGCAGATTTTTCTCAGTAACTTTAATTGCTTTAGGCTTGGCCTTGCTTGCTGTTTTGGATTTGGACGCTTTTTTCTTATCCTCATTCAAGGTAACCTGCATTACTACTTTGCGGCAGATTTTGGCAATTTCGCGATCCAACGAGCGGACGCCGGCCTCGCGAGTGTAGTAACGGATAATATCGCGCACCGCACTTTCATCAACCACCAACTCACCCTCTTTCACACCATTGCGCTTCATTTGTTTCGGCACAAGGTATTGCATGGCGATATTGATTTTTTCATCTTCCGTGTAACCGGACAGACGGATGATTTCCATACGGTCAAGCAGCGGAGTCGGGATATTCAAGCTGTTTGAAGTGGCAATAAACATCACATCGCTCAAATCGTAATCGACTTCGGCATAATGGTCGGCAAACTTGTTATTTTGCTCAGGATCAAGCACCTCAAGCAATGCACTGGCTGGATCGCCACGGAAATCACTGCCCATTTTGTCGATTTCATCAAGCAGGAACAATGGGTTTTTTACACCCGCTTTTGCCATGTTTTGCAGGATTTTGCCCGGCATAGAGCCGATATAGGTACGGCGGTGGCCGCGGATTTCGCTTTCATCACGCACGCCGCCTAATGCCATACGCACATATTGACGGCCTGTAGCTTTGGCAATCGATTCGCCCAAGGAAGTTTTACCCACTCCCGGAGGACCGACCAAACACAAAATCGGGCCTTTGAGCTTGTCCATACGTTTTTGAACAGCCAAATATTCCAAAATACGTTCTTTGACTTTTTCCAAACCATAGTGGTCGGCATTCAAAATCAAATCAGCCTTGGCAATATCTTTGCTGACACGGGATTTTTTCTTCCATGGCAACTCAAGCAAAGTATCGATGTAGTTGCGCACGACGGTAGATTCCGCAGACATCGGCGGCATCATTTTCAGTTTTTTCAATTCAGACAGACATTTTTCTTCAGCCTCTTTGCTCATGCCTGCTTCTTTGATTTTGTTTTCCAGCGCATCCAGCTCGTCGCGCTCGTCTTCTTCGCCCAATTCTTTCTGAATCGCTTTTACTTGCTCATTCAAGTAATACTCACGTTGGGATTTTTCCATTTGACGTTTCACACGGCCACGGATGCGTTTCTCGACCTGCATGATATCGAGTTCGGCTTCCAACTGCGCCAGCAGAAATTCCAAACGGTCAACAATGCCGGCAGTCTCCAGTACATATTGACGCTGCTCTAATTTCAGCTGCAAATGCGCGGCAATAGTATCGGCAAGACGGCTGTTGTCATCGATACTGCTGATGGTACTGATAACTTCGGCAGGGATTTTTTTGTTCAATTTCGCATATTGCTCAAATTGAGTCAGCAAGGTACGGCGCAAGGCTTCAATTTCGGGATTGTCCTTGTCGCTGTTTTCATCAATCGCCTCCACATGGGATAAAAACAGTCCGCCTGTTTCGTCAACCGTCAATGCGCGCGCACGACGGATACCTTCTACCAACACTTTAACGGTGCCGTCAGGCAGCTTCAAAACCTGCAAAACTTGGGCAACCGTACCAGTTTGGTGCAAATCTTCAGCTTTAGGGTCTTCTGTATTAGGGTCAAGCTGGGCCAACAGGAAAACCGGATCATCATTAGCCATTGCCGCCTCAAGGGCTGCAATCGATTTAGGACGACCGACGAACAGCGGCAATACCATATGCGGATACACCACGACATCGCGTAAAGGCAAGGTAGCCAGCGCACTGTATTCCTCGAAATATTTGTCTTTTGTCGGCATAGTTAGAAATCTCAATCATTGTTAAATCAGAATGTAGCTCAAAATTGGGCTGAAGCGCTCCATTTCAAGACTTGAAAACAGCTTATCCGCACCTATTTTCTAAAACATCATTTTTAATAGCCCGATATGGACGTTTACGATAAAATATATCGGATTTTGGGCCGTCTGAAAACTTTTCAGACGGCCCTGGCTAACCAAAAAAGGTAGTAAACCATGACAGACTCAACCGAAAAAAAATCATTAATTGAATTCCCTTGCACCTTTCCTGTAAAAGTCATGGGCGTGGTTCATCCGGAATTTGAATCCGCCATCTTGGAAACCGTGCGCAAACACGCTCCCGATACCGAGCCGCACCACATTACTACGCGCCCAAGCAGCAAAGGCAACTATACCGGCGCGACTGTCCATGTAAATGTTGAAAATCAAGAGCAACTCGACAATATCTACCGCGACCTGACTTCACACGAATTGGTAAAAGTGGTGCTGTAATGAAAATCGTGCACAAAGGCTTGGTCGATTACCTGCCGACTTTCGAAGCCATGAAGGCATTTAATGCCTCGCGTGACGAAAATACCGAAGACGAATTATGGGTGGTCGAACATCCGCCCGTATTCACTCAAGGCTTGGCCGGTAAGCCCGAACACCTCCTCATCCGCGACGATATTCCCGTTGTCCAAATTGACAGAGGAGGTCAAATTACCTACCACGGTCCTGGCCAATTGGTCGTTTATACGATGATCAATTTCAAACGCCGTAAGACCAGTGTGCGCCATATCGTTTCCGCACTTGAAAACAGCATCATCGCCACCTTGGCAGAATACGGCATCGAAGCAGCCGCCGACCCCAAACGTCCCGGCGTTTATGTCGGCGAGCGTAAAATCGCTTCCCTGGGCCTGCGTATCAAAGACGGCTCCGTTTACCACGGCTTGGCGCTTAACGTGAACATGGATTTAAGTCCGTTTACCCATATCAACCCCTGCGGTTATGCCGGTATGGAAATGACCCAAATTGCCGACTTTGTCTCTCCGGCACCCGGCTTGGCAGAAGTTTCAGACAAACTGACCAAGCATTTACAGAAAGAGCTGGCATAAGGCCGTCTGAAAATATTCGACCCCAACACCATCTTTTAACTGCCCCTCTGAACCCACAAGCCCTTAGTTCATAAAGACTACAATAAGCTTTTCAGACGGCCTTTATAACGACAGAAAGAACACATCACCATGAGTGAAGAAGTAAAAAACGACCCAAAACGCGGCATCAAACTGAAAGGCGCAGATAAAACTGCACGCATTCCGATTAAAGTTGTTCCATTGGAACAAAAATTGAAAAAGCCCGAATGGATCCGCGCCAAATTACCGGGCAAGAAATTCTTTGAAATCAAAAACATTCTTCGCGAACAAAAAATGCATACCGTGTGCGAAGAAGCATCTTGTCCCAATATCAGCGAATGCTTTACCAAGGGTACGGCCACATTCATGATCATGGGCGATATTTGTACCCGCCGCTGCCCATTCTGCGACGTTGGCCATGGCCGCCCGAATATGCTGGATCCTGACGAGCCTAAACATTTGGCAGAATCCGTCAAAGCCATGAACCTGCGCTATGTCGTGATTACTTCCGTCGACCGTGACGACCTGCGTGATGGCGGCGCCCAACACTTCGCCGACTGCATCAAAGCCATCCGCGAAACCAGCCCGAATACCAAAATCGAAATCCTTGTTCCCGATTTCCGCGGCCGTTTGGACATCGCACTGGAAATCTTGGCAGAAACACCGCCCGACGTGATGAACCACAACTTAGAAACCCATCCAAGCCTGTATAAAAAAGCCCGTCCGGGTGCCAATTACCAACACTCCCTCGAGCTTCTGCGCCGTTACAAAGAAATGATGCCCCATATCCCGACAAAGTCCGGCATCATGGTCGGCTTGGGCGAAACAGACGAGGACGTACGCGAAATCATGCGCGATATGCGTGCCAACAATATCGAGATGATTACCATCGGCCAATATCTGCAACCTTCAGACGGCCACCTGCCCGTCCTACGCTATGTAACGCCTGACCAATTTAAAGTTTTTGAAAAAGAAGCATACGAATTGGGCTTTACCAATGCCGCCATCGGTGCAATGGTCCGCTCCAGCTACCACGCAGACGAACAAGCAGCCGAAGCTTTGCGTGAAACCCACGGCGGTTGCAGCCATCACTGATGGTTTAAATCATATAAGGCCGTCTGAAAAATCAGTAGACTGTTTTTTTCAGACGGCCTTTGTTTAATATACAAAACTCTTCAGATTTCCAAAATAAACCTTATTCAAACTCTAAAGAAAACTAAGAATTCAATCCACTTATATTGATAATAAATTGAAAAAATATAGGAATTATCCTTTTTTATAATGGGTTTATGCTCTGTTGCATCTGTCATTTCCTTTATAAGGCTATCTGGATTCCATTCGAAGAAGCGGCTTGCAAAACGAGTTATGGTGTCTATCCATATGCTTGTATACCCATATTTTCTTGAAATACATCCTCGTATATGAGTTCTTAGAGATACAAAAAAGAGAAAGTCTTAAAATAAGTAAGCCTTTTCATATAACTAAGAAAAAAGGCAATCATCAAGGTTTGAAAGTTAAAAATGCTTGGTAAAAATAGCCTAGAAAATAGGATAAACAGATGAAAGTAAATATAGATGATTCATTGAAGGAACAAGGAGTTCACACCTCCGTAAAAAAGAGAAAACTCAGCTTTGATGAGATTCGTTTCAATCTCTTTGCTTATTTAGAGGATTATTCCAAGATGGGATTCTCTTTTGTAAAAGCAGGCAATGAGCTATTGGAAATAAGGAAAGAGCTTGACAGATATACTCTTTTCGGACAGTGTTTTTTAGGCTATTTTGTGATTAGCCAAAAGAACCAGATCTTCTTAATTTGCAATCCGGAAGGAGTAGAAGTATTTCAAAAGCCAAGAATTTTTGTCAATCATTCTTTACAGGCTTTTGTTTCTTCCTATTCTCTATTTATGTCTGCCGTCTTTCTTTTAAAATCAAAATTCTATAAGAGTCAGGCTTATCAAGCAGAGGAAATTGCAACAGATCTGATGAATAAAGTGGCAGATTTGGAAGAGCCCATTGAACAAGAGTTAACATTCTGGGAACATATCGCTTATTTAATAGAAGATGATGGAATCGTTTTAAGAGATGACCTATTTCATATTTTGAATAAAGGATACTAGACCTTAGAGTGTTGGCTTCTAAATCCTGCTTAGCCACATAAAAATTGAAAATCAGATATAAGAGGAATTATTTTTGTTTCTAATACAGTCTTGGTAGATAATCAACCATCAAGCAGATTTTGATCAAAGTTTTTTAAAGGCTTTGTCTTTAAGTAGGAAAAATCGAACAGTCTTCAATTCAGTCAGATCCGGATAGATGACAGGATGAAACCTAAGATTTTTTCTAGGTAGGAAATGGAAAGGATGGACTGGAGGACCTGTGTCAGTAACATTTTTTGTAACAGGATACTACAAAAAGAAATCGATAACCAGAAAAAATAGAAGAATTTAAGTAATTATCCCAAAATTAAATAATACAAAAAAGCGGCAAAACAGGATAAACACTGTTTGCCGCTTTTTAATTTATTTCTTTATTTTACTTCTTCAACAATTTTGCCGCTTCAATCGCGTAGTAAGTCAAAATACCATCGGCGCCGGCGCGTTTGAATGCCAATAAGCTTTCCAAAATGGTTTTCTCACCATCCAACCAGCCATTTTGAATGGCAGCTTGAAGCATGGCATATTCGCCGGAAACTTGGTAAGCATAAGTCGGTACGCCAAACTCGTCTTTAACTCGGCGGACGACATCCAGATATGGCAAACCCGGTTTTACCATTACCATGTCTGCGCCTTCTTGAATATCCAATGCGACTTCGTGCAAGGCTTCGTTAGTATTTGCAGGGTCCATTTGGTAGGTTTTCTTGTCTGCCTTACCCAAATTGCCAGAGCTGCCGACGGCATCGCGGAACGGGCCGTAGAATGCTGAAGCATATTTTGCCGAATACGCCATAATGCGTGTATGGATGTGTCCGGCATCTTCCAAGGCTTCACGGATGGCAAGAATACGTCCGTCCATCATGTCTGACGGGGCAATGACTTGTGCGCCTGCATCGGCATGGCACAAAGCCTGTTTTACCAAAACTTCAATGGTTTCATCGTTGAGGACATAGCCATTTTCATCGGTTAAACCGTCTTGGCCGTGAATTGTATAAGGGTCTAAGGCAACGTCGGTCATAATCCCCAGCTCTGGGAATTTCTCGCGCAGGGTTCGCACTACTGTCGGTACCAAGCCTTCCGGGTTATAAGCCTCCTCCGCAAATTCGGTTTTGTTTTGCGTTACCACGGGAAACAAAGCCAGCATAGGAATACCGAGATTCAGTGCTTCTTCAGCGGTAAACAACAATTTATCCAAACTTTGGCGTTTGACGCCGGGCATAGACGGCACTGCCTCTTCCTGGTTCTGACCTTCCAATACAAAAACCGGATAGATTAAATCATCTGCCGTCAAAGTATGCTCGCGCATCAGACGGCGTGAAAAATCGTCTTTACGCATACGGCGCATACGGGTGTTTGAGACATAACGCGGAGGGAAATTCATAACAATTGCCTTTCAATAATGAAGTCTTAAAATCAGTCTTCGACTTGACGTATGGCTTTGACCGAACGTTTGATTTCGCTGAGCGTACCGGTTTTATAACTATTACGTTCCTGCTCGGTCATACCGTTTTGATCCAATTTGGCGATATTTTTCAATGCCTCGGCATATTGGCCGTCTGAAAGTTTTTCCTGTTTGATGCGCCAACGGTTGTTCACTTCGGAAGCCGTCCATAATCCTACTTTGTTGTAGTAGAACAAAATGCTTGCCGCCAGCGTCTTCATATCGCTGTCGGGCTTGGC
Source organism: Neisseria sp. HMSC078H04 (assembly GCF_001838135.1). Lineage (NCBI taxonomy): Bacteria > Pseudomonadati > Pseudomonadota > Betaproteobacteria > Neisseriales > Neisseriaceae > Neisseria > Neisseria sp. HMSC078H04. The sequence continues at coordinate 321,605 of NZ_KV835849.1, read as the reverse complement.
ACTGCCGATACTGCGGCCGATACGGTTGTTACGTTGATCGACTGCCTGGTCGGCAAGGTAACGGCTGAAGTAGTCGTCTTTACCTTCACGCAACTCCATATCCGTCAGGCGCGCATTACCTGCTTTTTCGGCAATAATGCTGTCGAATTTAGAAGCAATTGCCGCCTGCCATAATGCTTGGCGTACGGCATTGACCTGTGTTCCCCTGCTGTCGCCGTTTGCTTTGTCATCCAAACCTGTACGCTCGGCAAAGCGCGTGGCATTACTGGTCATATTGATTAAGCCTTCATCCTCCATACCGATGACTTGGGCGGCCACGGGATGGTTAAGCGCAAATTGTGCCATTTTACTGCGGCGGCTTTGATCTTCCTGATACGATTGGCAACCGGACAATACCAGCATGCCGAGAACGGCGCATTGAATGTGTTTTTTAATATGTTTCATGATGTAACTATCGATATTATTGTGTGAGTTCAACTTATTGTTTAACATAGAAACGCCCGTAAGCGCAAAATAATTCCCATACGGCCAAATCGGCGCATGAATGGCTATTTTATAATAAAAATAAGGCCGTCTGAAATTTTTCAGACGGCATAAGTATTTTTAACCTACCAAGCTTCGAATTTGCGGCCAATAAAACAGACAGGCTATCGAGCAAATAGCAATACTGATACCGGCTGCATTAATGCTGCTGATTTTTTCTTTAAACATTGCCGCACCAATCAGCGTACCCAAAACAATTACGCCGATGTTCATACCGGCAAACACCAAGGTCGGATTATCCTTCATGATTTGGTGTGCCGAGATGTAGGTAACAATATTCAAAAAATTCAGGCAACCCAAAATCATACCACCCACTATACCCTCTTTGGTCCATTTGCTTCCTTTGGCAAACAGGTAGCCAAACATCAAGATACCGGCCAAACAAAATGCTACCAGCAAATTACCGGCAAACGCGGTACCGCTTTTCGCCACTTGTTTGAACAGAATATCAATGATGCCGTAGCCACACCAAACGCCCAAAAGCAGCATCACTTGCGTGCCGAAACCGCCGGATTTCTTACCGCCATCGTTTTTCCAAAGCAAGAAAAACAATGCTGTAAATGCCAATACCAAACCAATCAGACGGCCTTCGGTCAGTTGTTCATGAAAAAGCGTGAATGAAGCGATAATGGGCAAAAACAGCGATAAGCGCTGTGCCGCATCCGATTTGACGATACCTGCCGCATCTACGGATTTGCCCATAATGACAAACACAGTTGGCAGCAAGATGCCCAAGGCCGCAAAAAGCCACCAAGTCGGCAAAAATACCTGCGGATTGCTTAAATCAGGTTTTAACACCAGCATGGTCAAAGTGACGGCAACGATATAATTCACTGCTACCGCCTGCTCGATATTGATTTTTTGCTTGCGCGCCACTTTCAGCAATACGGAAACCAACACGCTGCAAACGATACTTGTCAATAAATATGCCATGCTTTAAAACCATCCTTGAGTGGAAACAGGCTTATCTTCATTCAGTTTGATCAGTCCGACGACTACGCGATAAATGAGCCAAATACCGGTTGCTGCCAAAATCAGCCAACCGATTAAGATAAGTATGGTCAGCATCCCTAAAACCATACCAATCAAAGACACCCAAAATGTCTTAATCAGATAATCAATATGGCTGGCGTAAATGCTGCCTTGCGCTTCATCGCGTTTGATAAACGCCAAAATCACACCGACGACGGGTGTAAACCAAATAAACAAGCCCAACGCATATGTGACATAGGCAATAAAAACATAGTTTTTCACTTCGGATTTGGACGTATTGACCATATTGCCCCCCATATTATTGTTCCCTGTATTATAGTTTGCCGTGTGATTGGCCGCCGTATCATTGAAGCCGTTGTCTTGGACTTCCTGAGGCTCATACTGCATCGCCGCATCATAAGCCAAACGTTTTTCCGGATGAGACAATACTTCAAACGCCTGTCCGATGGCTTTAAAACGCTCCGCATCTTTCTGAATATCCGGATTGGCAACCAATTTGCCGTAAGCCTCGCGGATAACGTTGATATCTGCATCCTGAGATACACCCAAGATTTCGTATAAATTTAATTGTTCCATCTGTATTCCTATCCTTTATGAATCGACTGCAACATGAACATCTTTCGGATTGAGCGTCCGCAGGTTTTCAGGTTTTATGCCCACGATAAACCCACGTTTGCCGCCATTGATAAAAATCTCGTCCAAAGCCCAAATGCTTTCTTCCACATAAACCGGCAACGCGGTTTTCATACCGAACGGCGATGTCCCGCCGACCAAATATCCTGTCCATTTCGCCGCCTGATCCGCCGTTGCCGGCTCGATGTGTTTCAAGTCCAGTTCACGCGCCAGATTGCGGGTGGAAATATGTTTGTCGCCGTGCATTAACACAACCAAGCCTTTTTTGTGTTCATCCTGCAGGACGATTGTTTTGATGACTTGATGCTCAGGCTTGCCCGTGCACTCGGCAAAACGCGCCGTACCGCCATGTTCTTCATACGCGTAAACATAAGGGACAAAATCGATTTTTTTACTGCGTAAAAAGCGTACTGCCTGCGTAACCGGATATTCTGCTTTACTCATGGGTTGTTTCCCGCCATCCTTTTCAGACGGCCCCTCTTAAATGTGGAACGTAAACAGTCACAATGTTACCATACCTTCTTTTTGAAATCAGGAGACAACATGGACATCCGCTATCTTGGTGCAAGCAAACGCTATTCGGAAGCCGTCGTAGCCAACGGCTTGGTTTTCCTCTCCGGCATGGTTCCCGAAAATCCTGAAGCCGATGCCAAAGCGCAAACTGAAAATGTTTTGGCGCAAATCGATTCATGGCTCGCACAATGCCAATCCGACAAAGCCCATATTTTAGAAGCCACCATCTATCTACCCGATATGAACGACTACGCCGCCATGAACGAAGCCTGGGACGCATGGACAGCCCCTGAACGCGCTCCCGCCCGCGCCTGCGTAGAGGCGAAACTGGCTTCGCCTGACTGGAAGGTTGAAATCAAAATTACCGCCCTTCAAATCAAATAAAGCACAAATATCAGGCCGTCTGAAAACGCAGCTTCAACCAAGCAAGCGCAGTTTTTCAGACGGCCTTTATTCTTTTGCGGTACAATACCGCCCTTAAATTTTTCTATTATTTCAAAGCACAAACAGCCATGTCCAAAAAAACCAAGCAAGAATTAGAAAACAACAAACTCAGCAAACGCCTGCGCCACGCCGTTGGCGATGCCATTAACGATTTCAATATGATTGAGCCGGGCGACAAAATCATGGTCTGCCTTTCCGGCGGCAAAGACAGCTACGCCCTTTTAGACATTCTGCGCCAGCTTCAAGCCAGCGCGCCAATTGATTTTGAACTGGTCGCCGTCAATCTCGACCAAAAACAGCCGGGCTTCCCCGAAGAGGTATTGCCGACCTATCTCGAAAGCATCGGCGTTCCCTACAAAATTGTTGAAGAAGACACTTATTCCACCGTTAAACGCGTATTGGACGAAGGCAAAACGACTTGTTCGCTGTGCAGCCGCCTGCGCCGCGGTATTCTATATCGCACTGCAAAAGAATTGGGCTGCACAAAAATCGCCTTGGGACACCACCGCGACGACATTCTTGCCACCATGTTCCTGAATATGTTTTACGGCGGCAAACTCAAAGCCATGCCGCCCAAACTGGTAAGCGACAACGGCGAACACATCGTCATCCGTCCTCTGGCGTATGTCAAAGAGAAGGACTTGATCAAATATGCCGAGATGAAGCAATTCCCAATTATTCCATGCAACCTCTGCGGCTCTCAGCCCAACCTGCAACGCCAAGTCATCGGCGACATGCTGCGCGATTGGGACAAACGCTTCCCCGGCCGTATCGAGTCCATGTTCTCCGCCCTACAAAACGTCGTTCCTTCGCATTTGGCCGATACCGAACTCTTCGACTTTGTCGGCTTGGAACGCGGTCAAAACCTGAAACACGGCGGCGACTTGGCGTTTGACAGCGAAAAAATGCCGGAACGTTTCTCCGACGGCAGCGAAGAAGACGAAAGCGAAATCAAAATCGAACCGCAAAAAGCCGAACGCAAAGTCATCAATATTTTGGCAAACAAACCCAAAACCTGCGGTATGTAACCGCGTTTAGACATTCAGACGGCCTTTCGGTAGCTATTTACTGAAAGGCCGTCTGAATATTCATATTTGAGATTTTTTCTATTCTTTTTTATCTATTCTTTCCCTGACAAACCGTGCAGCAGCAATCCCAATACGTCTTGCGGCAGCTTTTGCGGCGCGGCGGCATAAAGCTTGGCCAGTTGCGGATGGCGCATCAATATATCCGCCTGACGGATGAACAGGTCGATGAGTTCCACCGGCAAATCGGGCTGAATCAGGCGGCGTTGTTGCAGGGTGTGGAAAAAAGCGCGCATAAAGGCGTATTTTTCTTCGTTCAATTCGTGGAAAAACCGCTCCAGCTCCAAATCGGTGTTCTCTTCGATGTCGCGCAGGAAAGCGGCGGAATAGAGTTCTTCAAACGATTGTTTTTGCAGGGCAAACACAGCCTCGGCGGCTTCGCGCAGGCTGCATTGCCGTGCAAGCAGATTTTCAAATTCGGCACGGACGCGGTTTTTCTGCTCGGTAACGATTGCCTGCAAGAGTGCGTTTTTACCGCTGTAATATTTGTAAAAAGTAACGCGGCTGACGGCGGCCTCAGCGCAGATGCTGCCTACGGATACGGCGGAAAAGCCATGTTCGCGGAATGAGCGGCGGGCGGTGTCGGCGATAGTTTGTTGTTTGCTGGCAGTCATGACGGTAGGAAGGTTTTGATTTTGTTAATAAAGGGTTTTCACTAAAGTTATCCGCAAGTCGGATACTCATCATATTTCCCCACGGCGGCAATGGCAATATGGCGGCCTTCAGACGACCTCTTTCCTTATCCCTCCGCTCCGCCCTACGAATGAGGGCTATCGGATGCTTGGCAGGCCAAATTCATGAAGATTACAGAATCTGCCTCCTCCAACCTTCTCCCAAAAATAGGAGAGGGATTTTTTTGGACGATTCACAAGATAAGAGGGAAGTAAAGTGAATGATAAACACTTGCATTCCTGTTTCTTATTTCTTATACTTTACATTAATAGTTTGTTTTATGTAAATATGTAAACACAAATATTTGCATACTGACGGAGCAATTGGATTTCCTGATGTTCAATCCACCCCGACGTATGCCGTCTGAAAGGATAAGGAAATGCAGAAACACATCCTCCGCCGCCTCCCCCTATTGATTGCCACCGCTTTTGCCTCCGAATGGATTTATGCCGCCGATGCGATGCAAGATGCGGAACAGGTGCAGTTGGAAGAAGTTGTCGTCACCGGCGAACGCACCAACCGCAGCGGCTTTGAAACCGCCACATCCAACCGCGTTTTCACCACGCCGAACATCGACCGCAGCGGCCACAATCTTTCCGCAACCGACCTGCTCAAACAGACTGTGAACACGGTGGACTTGGGCAGCGGCAACGATTTACCGACCGTGCGCGGCGTGGACGGCTCCGGCCCCGCCGTCGGTGCGGTGGCGTTCTTTGCGGGCACGCGGCCGCGCCTGAACCTCTCTATAGACGGCCGCTCCGCCACTTACAACGAATACGCCTTCGGCACGCAGTCGCTGTGGGACATGCAGCAGGTGGAAGTCTTACGCGGGCCGCAAAGCCATGTGCGCGGGCAGAACGCGGTGGCTGGCGCGGTGGTGATGCGTTCCAAAGACCCGACCGACGAATGGGAAGGCGCGCTGCGCTTGGGTTTAGGCAACCAGAAAACGCGCAACATCGCCGGCGTAGTGTCCGGTCCGATTGTGAAAAACAACCTTGCCTTCCGCTTGAACGCGGAACGGCAGCAGCGCGAAAGCTACGAGCCGTTCGTGTCCTATGAGCCGACCGGCAACCCGCGCCGCGTGGAAAACAACAACGTGCGCTTCAAACTCCTGCTCACGCCCGAAAACCATCCCGATTTTTACAGCCGCCTGACGCTGAACCACATCCGTTCGCGCGCGCCGCAAAACGAAATCATGGGCAACACTGCCAGCCGCCGTTTCTTAAAAGAAAAGCCCGTGTTCGTAACCGGCTCGACATCGGGCATCTGGGACGTATCGTGGCAGCTTAACGACTATCTGAAACTGGAAAACAAACTGGTTTACGGCCGCTACCACAACGAGCGGCTGCATCTGCCGATGACCGTCAGCCCGCAAGGCGTGCCCGCCGAGCTCAAAGGCCACGAGCTGCAATGGGAGCCGGTATTGCATTTTTCAAACAAAGGCCGTCTGAAAGGCCTTGCCGGGCTGCACTACTTCCGCAGCAAACAAGATGAATGGGTGGATATCCGCAGCATCGGCGGCCGCAACACCTTTGACGACCGCAACAGCGTGCGCGCCCTATTTGCCGAAACCACATACAGCCCCAGCGAAAAATGGGACATCACGGCCTCCGCCCGCATTGAAAAAGAAACGCACAAACGAAGCGGCGGCAGCGGCGCACTGCACCTTGATTTAGACAAAGGCCAGACCGTGTTCCTGCCTAAAATCGATATCGCCTTCAAACCCACCGACCAATGGCTCAACGGCATCAAAGCCGCACGCGGCTACAACCCCGGCGGCGCGGGCATCACCTTCGGTCGTCCTGTCGTAACCTACACTTATGAACCCGAATATGTGAACAACTACGAGTGGTACACCCGCTGGCGCAGCGCCGACCGCCGCCTGCAACTCTCCGGCAACCTGTTTCTGAACCACTACCGCGACATGCAGCTCCCCTTCTATCTCGGCACCAACTCCGTCGTCATCCGCAACGCCAAAAAAGTCCATACCTACGGCGCGGAACTCGCCGCCGACTGGCAGGCGACCGACAGCCTGAAACTTACTACCGGACTGGGGCTGCTCAACACCAAAATCAAAAGCTATCCCGACAGCGGCATCGAAGGCAACAAACTCGGCCGCGCGCCCAAATACACCGCCAACATCGGCGTGAAATACCTGAACGACAAAGGCTGGGAAGCCGGCGGCGACGTGCGTTTCTACGGCGGCTACTACTCCGCTGCCGACAATGCCGAATCAGGCAAAATCAGCGCATACAACCAAGTCAACCTCTACACCGCCTACAACTTCAAACAAGGCCGCGTCTCGCTCTACGCCGACAACGTGTTCAACCGCCGCCAACCCATATTCATTTCCAGCGCCGACCGCCAAGACGCGCTCTACCAACGCCCCAGAAGCGTGGGCGTGAGCGCGGAATGGAAGTTTTAAATGAAGCTGAAATGATGAAGGCCGTCTGAAAAAACATAGGTCGGACATTTATGCCCGACCTACCGTTTATTCCTCCAAAACACCCAAAGGAATCCCATGCACTACTTCACCCCTGCCAAAACCCTGCCCGAAGGCACCATCTACCTGACCGACCTAACCCACGTCGCCGACTTTTCCGACTGGCTGACCGAATTCGAAACCCTGTTAAACCAAAACCCCCGCTTTGCCACCGCCTGCACCCCGATGCGGCGGCAGGTAAGCGATGAACAGCGCATTGCCGACCGCAAAACTTACATCGAATGGATAAAGGCACATCGGCCGCAACTGTCCGAACGCTGCGCCGCCATGCTCCTTATCGAACCCGACGCGGCGCAACTGGCGTTCTTCCGCGAACAATCGTCCAAACTCGGCCCCGCGCTGGGCGTGAACTACATCGTCGAAGCAGATGAAACAACCGCCCTGCTTCGCGCAGAAGAAGCGTTGAAGGCCGTCTGAAAAGATACTAAACCTATTTAAATACAAATCAAGTATTGTCAACCAATATGTTCAGACGGCCTTGTCCCTTTATTTGCCTCATCTTCAAAAGAATCATGTGATGTCCGACAATCAGACTTCCCCAAACTCACGCGACTGGCTGCTGCTTATCGGCGGCAGCACCTACAAATTCACGCTGACCGGTTTTTATCTGGTCGCGCTGGTGGCCATTTTGAAAAACCACGGTTACAGCCTAAACCAACTAAGCTGGATTCATTTGATCGGCGGTATCGAAGCGGCGAAGGTATTGTTTGCCGCGCTGATGGAGCGGCGGCCGGCGGGGCGGTTCGGACGGTTTCGCGGCTGGCTGCTGGCGGCGACGCTTGGGCTTTCGGCGGTGTTCGGGCTGATGGCCTGTACCGACATCACGCAGAACTTCCCGCTGCTTTTGACCTGCTGCGTACTGCTCTCGGCGATGTCGGCGGTGTACGGCTGCGCGATGCTGGGTTTGTCGTGCATCGTCCTGCCGCACCGCGAACGCGGTTTCGGCGGCGTGATTCAAACGATGGCGGCACGCGGCGGCAAGATGATCGGCGGCGCGCTGGTATTGTGGCTGTATCAGGAATACGGACAGACGGCGGCGGCCGGCTTTATGCTGGCGTTCAGCCTGCTGATGCTGCTGCAACTCTTGTACTACCGCGAGCCGGAAAGTCCGACTGCGCAAGGCAGTTGGACGGCGTTGGCAGCACGGCTGGTTTCTTTTTGGCAGCAACCTGAAACAGGCTGGCTGTGGCTGGTTTTGCTGTTTGCCGTTGCCGCACCGTATGCGTTTATGGCGGCAACTTTTGTGCCCAGGCTGGCGGATTTGGGCTTCAACCCGAAGCAGACGGGCGGGATTCTGGCGGTGGGCATTCCTGTTGCCTGCCTGATTGTGACTCCGCTGTCGGGCTGGTTTTCGCGCAATTATCCACGCCGCAAACTCGTTTTCCTACTCTACGCGCTGCAACTGCCGCTTTTGGCGTCCATGACCGCCATCGACGCGCTCGCCCGCATCCACCCTTGGCTGCCGCCCGTTCAAATCATTGCCCTAAGCCTGAGCTACACGCTGCTGTTGCCGGTGATACTGGCGTTGGTGATGGACAAATCCAACCGTGCCACCGCCGCACTCGACAGCAGCCTGCAATTTTCCGTGGTTCTGCTCGGCAGTTACGCGGCCGGTTTCGTCGCCCTGCAGCTGGCAAAGGCTATTGGTTATACTAATGCGTATTGGGTTGCAGTGTACTTAGCCGTATTGGTAGGCCTGCTTTTATATTTGAATAGAAATTTATTCAATCATTCAGAGCGTGATTCACAATAATTCGCTCAAATATTTATCCATCGATTTTAATTGAGCGCTCCTCTGGATAATTTTTCATTTTATTGCACAATCTCTCATGAAAATATAACAAAACGTGCCCATAATACTGCCATTATTACACTCTTAAATTCAAAAGGAACCTCATGACTGCTGTTCTCATCGTTCTCGGCTTGATCGCCATTGTTGTCGGTATTTTAGGCACTATTTATCCTGCCTTGCCCGGATTGGGTTTGATGTTTGGTGGTGCATGGCTGTTGGGTTATGCCGGCGATTATCAAGTGTTTGGCTCGGGTACGCTGACCTTTTTGGCTATCGTTGCCGTATTCGGTACTGCAATGGACTATGTGGCGGGCGCATTGGGTGCAAAATATACCGGCGCAAGCAAAACCGCAGTTTGGGGTGCATTTATCGGCGGCATCGTCGGCGCATTCTTTTCCATTCCCGGCTTGTTGCTCGGCCCGTTGACCGGTGCGGCCATCGGCGAATTTATGGCACGCAAAGACACTTGGCAGGCAGGCAAAGTCGGTATCGGTACGTTTATCGGCTTCATCATCGGCACCGTAGCCAAAATCGGCTGCGCCTTGACCATCGCACTGACCATCCTGTTTGTTTGGTTGGCCTCGTTGTTCTAAGACAAAACATTAAAGGCCGTCTGAATTTCAAGCATTCAGACGGCCTTTTCATTTCACTGTTTATTTGCCGCAGCAGGCTTTGTATTTTTTACCGCTGCCACACGGGCAAGGATCGTTGCGACCTACTTTTTCGCCTTCGCGGCGTACGGTTTGCGGCTTATTGATGATGGCCTGCCAGTACCAGTAAATATCAAGCAGGACATGCGACAAATCAGATTCCAACTGGGTCAGCTCTTTTTCATTCAGATGCAAGATAACTTCGCCGTTTTCCTCTTCGTCGTAGATGCCGCCCAAAGCCATGATCGGATAGAACAAATCTTCAAACTCTTCCTGATCGACTGCTTCAAACCAATCGGTAGGCACAATATCCAGTGCGTAAAGATAGGCGTTACACCAAGTGTAGAAATCCGGATTGCCGGCTTCATCTTCATAAAACCACAAATCAGGCAGAATTTTCTCGTTAAGCTTCATGCGCATATCGGCGGCCATTGCCATGACCAAACGCTCGATTTCAGTGCGCTCTTTGGCATCAAACAAAGATTCTTCACCTAAAATCTCAGGCAGCCAGTTGGTCGGGTTCAAAGCATCCGGACCGCTTAATAAAGCCATCATAAAACCTTGAACCTCATCACAACGCATGGTGTTGTGGGCTTCGGATTTGGCATCCAGCAATTCCATCAACCGGCTGCGTGCCGCTTCATCAAAAGTCAGTATTTGCATTTTTGTTCCTTAAAATAAAATCGTATTATTGTTTTCAGACGGCCTGGGCATGGATACGCTGCCGCATTTGTTCAAACAGACAAACCGTTGCCGCCATCGCGACATTCAGAGATTCCGTTTGTCCCAACATGGGGATTTTGACACAGGCATCAGCCTTCTCTTTTACCGTTTCGCTCACGCCGCTGCCTTCGTTGCCAAACACCCAAGCACAAGGTTGACTGAGGTCCATTTCATACAACCCGATATTGCGACCGCCCAAGGCAGTTGCCCAAATTTGATGCTGATACCTTTCCATCCAAGCGGATAATTCCACTCGGCTGAAAATAGACAGCAGAAAATGCGCGCCCATCCCCGCCCGCAACACTTTGGGCGACCAGATATCCACGGAATCATTGCCGCACACGATTTTCTTGACTCCGGCCGCCGCCGCGCTGCGTAAAATCGTGCCTGCATTGCCTGGGTCTTGTACCCGCTCCAATACCACGCAATCACCGTCTGAAGGCAAGCCTGCCTGTTTCGGAATATCAATCCAAGTCATCACATCATCGGCATCGGTCAGGCTGGTGATTTTAGACAGTGCTTCGTTACCAACCCAAGTAATCAATCCCTCATCCAACTGCGCCGTAATTTCTTGAATTTCAGGATGTTGCTGTTTCTTTTCAGGCAGGTAAACCTGTTTGGGCGTACCGCCGCTTTGTAAATAAGTTTGCAGCAGATGTACGCCTTCCAATACGGTTTCACCGCTTTCACGCCTTGCTTTGGCCTGCGTCAGCAGACGGAATAAATGTTTGAGCTGTTCGTTTTGAGCAGAGGTAATCAGTTTCATGAGGCGCATTATAACTGTTTTGACTTCATTGAAGCTATGCTTTCAGACGGCCTGACGGTTTTGCTACGAAAATAAAAAACCCTTACAATAAAGCAAGGGTTTTGCATGATTTCATTTTTTACTGCACAACAGTCTGCTGCTCATTTTTTTGCTCGGTACGGACAGTCGGACGGTTTTCAATTTTGCCGTCTTTTGCCGCATTCGGCACAACAGTCTCGCCAAGCTCTGAAGCTGCTTTATCACTAGGCGTACCGCTCACTGGAATGATATTTTGGGCAGGCTGAGTATTAGACTTCTCTGCAACCGGCATAGCGTCACGAGAAGATTGCGGTGTAAATTGCCATACTGCAACAGCAATCGCACACACGCTGGCAGCGGCCGCGAAAAATTTGAAGAAGCCGCTATTGGCCGCTTCACGCTGAGCATATTTTTCCTGTTTGCCTTCAGCTTCGGCTTGAGGCACTGTAAATGCTTTGCTTTGCATGGCTTCACCGGCAACACTCGCCGCCGCACCCTGACGGATACAGTCGCCGATAATGTGGTACTCATGCCAAGCGCGCATAGCTTCCTCGTCTGCCAATACGGCATCCAGCATCTCATCAGTCAATGCTTCACCGTCCATCAATGCAGACACATACTCCAATGCTTTATTTGTTTTGTCGTTCATTTTTATTACCACCTTTGATCTTCAGAAGTATCCAACAGCGGCCGCAAATCTTTTGCAATCAGTTCACGCGCTCTGAAAATACGCGAACGTACAGTACCTATCGGACAATCCACTACCCGAGCTATTTCTTCGTAAGACAAGCCATCCATTTCCCTAAGCGTAATGGCTTGACGCATATCGTCTGGCAGTTGCGCAATGCTTGCTTCGACGGTCTGCAAGATTTCCCGATTCATCATTTCAGCTTCCGGCGTATGATAATCCGCAATCTGATCGGTTAAATCGAGAACATCTCCCTCCTCATTGGCTGCTTCCGAGCTGACAAAAAACTGGCGACCCGAAGTGGTCAGAAAATTCTTTGCCGTATTGATACCGATACGGTACAGCCATGTATAAAATGCACTTTCTCCACGAAAATTTGCCAATGCACGATAAGCCCTAATCATTGCCTCTTGGGTTACATCGTGTACTTCGTGCTCATCCTGAATGAAACGGGAAATCAGTCTGTTTAGCCGACGCTGATACTTGGACATCAGCATCTCGAATGCCTTATGGTCACCTTTCTGCGCGCGCTCTACCAAAACTTGATCTATTTGGCGATCGTTCATACCCAACCTTTAATCGTTTTACTGCTTTAAACCAAAAATAGTAAAGCGTGCTGTGCACAATAAAGACAGCATCGCTTTGAAATAGTTCCACAAGATTACATTATAATCGCAAAAGTTTATTCGTGCAGATGCTCTAACATAAGCTGTATTGCTTATTATATATACACTTAGCACAAGTAGTTAAATTACTAATACTTACTAAATTTACAGTTAGTCTCTTTGCTTTTCTGCTATATATTTGACCAACTTTTCATGAACAGGCAGATAGCCTTCCCCTATTTGAACATCGCTTCCCACCCGAAGATTAACAACTGCAAGGCACTTGTTGCCCATACTTAGGATAATCGGCCAATATTTACGGACGAGTGGCACAATATGACACTCTTGCAATAGTTTTTCGACTGATTTTTCCCTCCCTCCCGACTGAATCACATCACTTTTGGCCACACTTCTAAGTACCGCCGGCTTCTCCAACTCCTCTTCCGACAAACCTCCCTTAAACGGTAATAAAACAAAACCATTTTCGAGTAAAATATCTTTCAGACGGCCTTGAACTTCCCTGCCATTACACCAAGGCAGTTTTTGAAACTCACTTTCCTGACAAACAAACAGCTTGTCTCGATATGCGACCAGTTCCCCATCTGGCAAATTCAACTGCGCCTGATCAGCGGTTTCCAATACTCGGGCAAAATCGGCAATACTGTGATAAGAAGGCAATGATTCTGTTTGTTTTCGCAAAAAATACCAAAGCAGCCGACGACGCAAAAGCGGCGTACATTTCCGCCACAGACTGATGCTGAATATTCCGTTTGGACTGATGCGCTGATATTCAGACTCAATCAATTCATCTAAAAGCTGCAAATCTTCCTGCAATAATCGAACATTGGCACAAATTTGCCGCTCAAAATTCGGAATACGCTGCTGCCATTGCGGTAAAGCCTGATTTCTCATCCAATTGCGTAAATAGCCGGAGTCTTCATTACTTTCGTCTTCAACAAAAGATAATCCCCATTGTTGCGCATACTCAGCCAGTTCCTGACGGGAAAATGCCAAAAGCGGTCGCCAAATTTGAATCTCTTCATTTAAATCACGCCATACCGGCATGGCCGCCATACCGCGCAATCCGCCACCGCGCACAGCCGACAGCATAAATGTTTCGATTTGATCATTGCGGTGATGTGCCAAAACAATAATTTTCTTCAGGCCGTCTGAAAATGCCTTATATCGTGCAGCCCTAGCCGCCGCTTCCAAACCTTTTCCTTGTTTTTCCACATTGACACGGCATACCCGCAAGGCAACATTCAGACGTTGACAATAATCCTGGCAAAATTTAGCCCAACTGTCGGCATTGGTGCTTAAACCATGATGAACATGGACGGCACGCAAATCAAAATGGCGAAATTCGCGCATCTGATGCAAAAGATGCAGCAGGACGACAGAATCCAATCCGCCACTCAAGCCAACTTCAAAAACAGTATGGTTCGGCAAATCAGGAAAAGCTGCTTGAAAACTTTTAAATAGGGAATCAGGGGATACTTGCGACATTTCAGACGGCCTGAAATTGTGAATGACTCAAAAATAGAACACAAAAAAAGCAAGCAGCGACATCTGCTTGCTTTTTCAGCAGTCAAACTTATTTATCGGTAAATTTACCGTAAGCCATGATGCGGTCGAAACGGCGAGAAAGCAAGTCAGGCATGGTCATGCTTTGCGCTTCGCTTAATTGCTGTTCCAAAACAGTTTTAACGTTTTTCATCGTGGTTTCAAAATCACGGTGTGCACCGCCCAAAGGCTCATCAATCACTTTGTCGATGACATCCAATTCTTGCAGGCGTTTGGCGGTAATACCCAATGCCTGCGCGGCATCTGCTGCTTTTTCAGCAGTTTTCCAAAGAATAGAGGCACAACCTTCGGGAGAAATCACCGAATAAGTCGAGTATTGCAGCATATTGACGTAGTCGCCGACAGCCACTGCCAACGCACCACCCGAACCGCCTTCGCCAATAATGGTGCACAATACCGGCACATGCAGGCGGGTCAGTTCGTATAAATTACGGCCGATGGCTTCAGACTGGCCGCGTTCTTCCGCGCCAATGCCAGGATACGCACCCGGGGTATCGACAAAGGTCATGACCGGAATATTGAATTTTTCGGCAGTCTGCATCAAGCGCAGTGCTTTACGGTAACCCTCAGGACGCGGCATACCGAAATTACGGCGGATTTTTTCTTTGGTATCGCGGCCTTTTTGATGACCGATAACCATCACGCTTTGGCCGTTGAAACGCGCCAAACCGCCGACAATGGCATGATCGTCAGAATAATGGCGGTCGCCGTGCAACTCTTCAAAATCGGTAAAAATACCGTTGATGTAGTCCAAAGTATAAGGTCGTTGCGGATGGCGGGACACTTGTGAAATTTGAGCCGGAGTCAGCTTGCTGAAAATCGACTTGGTCAACTCACTGCTTTTCTTTTGCAGTCTGGCAATCTCGTCGGAAATATCAACGGCAGATTCGTCTTGTACGAATCGCAACTCATCGATTTTATTGGTTAATTCGGCGATGGGTTGTTCGAAGTCCAAAAAAACGGGTTTCATAAAACAAAGCTCTCGGTAACGGTTGCTGACATGATACGCTAATCAGACGTATTTGACAGCATTTCTCAAAGGGAAACTGCCATCTTTTGCAATAAAAAATCTTTCAGACGGCCTTTAACAAAGAAAAATAGTATATCTGCACTAAATGAATGAAGTGCCGTATCTTATGATAAACTTCAATTCAGTTCAATCATTTCAAACAGGCTATGAAAAACGATCATGACAATTCGTCCATGCGCTTGGACAAATGGCTTTGGGCCGCGCGCTTTTTCAAGACCCGCGCGCTGGCACAAAAACATATTGAGCTGGGCAGGGTTTTGGTAAACGGCTCGAAGGTGAAAAACAGCAAAAATATTTCTGCCGGCGACACCATCGACATGACTTTGAACTCCCTACCCTACAAATTCAAAGTTGCCGCGCTCAATCATCAACGCCGCCCGGCACCGGAAGCGCGTTTACTCTACGAAGAAGACATAAAAACGGCTGCCGAACGCGAAGCTCAAAAACAGCTCGACCAAGCCAGCCGCATCAGTGCCGCTTATCCGGACGGACGCCCAACCAAACGCGACCGCCGCCAGCTTGACCGTATGAAGCGCGATAGCTGGTAAAGCGTTTCATCCATTGTTTCAGACGGCCCTATATCCATGCCGTCTGAAAACCAAAAACAGGCAGGACATCCTGCCTGTTTTTTATTTGTGATGATTAAAATTTATATTCTAACTGACCACGAATAACGTTTACGTCCTGCTTATCTGTGCCGACGGTAGGCGTAACCTGTTTGCCGGCCAAATAAAAGCCTTTAAGTTTCCAGTTTTTCCAAGGAATATAGGTCGCACCGATTTGCACGCCTTGGACGTTTTTGCTGTAATCCTCAACGGAAGAGACACCGGACAACGAACCGACACGGCGGTAGTTCAAGAATACGTCGTAAGAATTGCGGACGTTCCAGTCGGCTGATTTATAGCGCACTTCAGTGAACACGCCATCATTTTTGATTTTTTGGCCGGCATCATTATAGGCTTTGATATTGGACTTGCTGACTGCAGCCATCCAATGCCAATCGTCATTAAATTTGATGTCCGTACCAATTTCCCCGAAGACTGCATTTTTCTTCGCACCGCGTACATCGATGTCTTTCATGTAGCTGACGGTTGCGCCGACGTTGATATTCTCATTCACAGGCAACACGCTTTGAACCGCGGCAAAATGTCTGCGGCGGCCGCCAATGCCCCATGCGTTGTCGTTCAAATTGCCAGTGCGGCGGCCTGCATAGATTTTGGTAGGCAGGGTTTTATTGTCGAAGAAGATTTCACCGCCGGTTACTTCAGTATCCCATACGCGACCGTATGAAGAGAACGCGCCAAATTTACCGACACGCGCTTTAATATTGTTGTACAAAGTGCCTTCGGCATACAGTTTATTCACCGGCACATCATGATCGCCGTTGAACTTACCGGTTTCCAAATCGATATTCGGCTCGATTTGCGCAACCAATTTCCAATCTTTATACAGTTTTGCGCGTAACCAAAACTCCGCATTGAAGTTGGCATTGGTATCTTCAGGCGTAGGATTGATGCCGCTGTTGTTGGCATTGATGTCTTTGGTATCCGCACGCACGCGCAAACCACCATTTACAGTCAACAAATCATTGAAAATACTGATTTTATCGTCGTCTTTTCGAATAATACTGCCGGAATTGACGTAATCGTTGGTGGTGGCCAAAGCCGCCGCATCACGTCCGCCATCAGCATTCTCTGCCAAAGAATAAGATGATGAAGCCAATAAAATACAGGTTGCAATCAGTTTGGTTTGAAATTTCATGCCGACTCTCCAAAAGAAGGTATTGAAAGTGAAGTATTCGATAAAGCGTACAAAATTATGAATTTCGTATAAATTATTCATTTTATTTACTAATTATTTTTATCGTATGTAAATTAGTGTAATCAGTCAAGCAGATTTAAACGCTTTATCCTCTTTCAGACGGCCTCTTGATTCAGGTCAAACGGAAGCCTGCTCATCAGGCTGTTCAAACTGCCATTTCAAGGCATCGGCCAATGCTGTCCTGCGTTTTTGATGGCATTCCACAGCTTTACATAATTCCTCCGCATTTCCCCAAAATACAAAACGTTCACGCGCACGGGTAATGGCTGTGTAAAGCAAAGCCTTATCCAAACCTCGGGCCTCTTCTTCACTCTCCGTCGTTGCAGGTACTGACGGCGGTAAAAGCCATACTTCCCGATATTCCGAACCTTGGCTCTTATGCACCGTCATGGCAAAAGCCGATTCAAAATCAGGCAAACGGCTGATGGCAATTTTTTTGAATCCATCTTTCTCAGGAAAAAATGCAGACAAACCATTCAACGATTCTTCATCTTTCATAATCAGACCGATGTCGCCGTTAAATACTTCCAGCATGTAATCATTGTGCGTAATCATGATGATTTGTCCGGCAAACCAAGGCGTTTCGCCCGAAACCTTGCCTTGCCGTTGCAAGTATTCTTGATAAGCCTGATTCAAATAATCAGCATCCTGCCGCCAAGCCGCCAATACCACCACATCGGCCGCATGACCATAGGCGAGTGCAACATTATTCTTTGCCATAGCCTGCCAATAATCCTGTTGCTTTTGATACAGCAAAGCGACCTGCTCTTTCAGACGGCCTGATTTCATTTCCAATTCTTTGGGGAACTTATCAAACTGTTCGACCGCAGTTTGCTTTTCCCCGGACACCACCGCCCTTGCCAAACAGCCGATACCGCTGTCTGCACCGAAACGGTGGCTGAACGTCAATTTGGCATTGTTTTGCGATAAAGCCTGTGGTCGCTCTTTAATCTCAAAGCCATGATTGGGCAGGTACACTTCCAGCTTTTCAGCGGTTTCTTTATCCAAAGCCGTCGGACGTGACAATGCCGCCAATACGGCTCCTAACCCAACCGACGGCAACTGGTTTTCATCGCCAAGCAATACCAGACGACAGCCGGTCGGCACGGCGCGCAATAAATCCAACACCAGTGGCAAATCCAACATCGAAGCCTCATCTACTACCAAAACATCCAATGCAAGCGGATGTTCATGATTGAACGCAGGGCGCATTTGCGGCGGCCGCAGTTTCAACAATCGATGGACGGTCTGCCCTTCCAAGTTTTCCAAATGCGCTTTAATGCTCGGAGACAAATCAAAACCGTCCAAAGCACGCTGCAAAGCCCGTGCCATATGCGCAGCCGCTTTGCCCGTCGGTGCCGCCAACGCGATACGGGGCAGCTTCGTACTGTTATTGCAAATCAGACCCAAAAGCTTTGCGACGGTCGTCGTCTTCCCCGTACCCGGCCCGCCGGTAATCAGCATAAAGTTTTGCAGCAAGGCCAAAGCCGCAGCATCCCGTTGCTCTTTGCTGTCTTTAGTATCAAACCAATCGCTCAGGCTTTTTGAAGCCGCCATAAAATTCACTTCTTCCGCCTCGGCACTGGCCAGCCGTTTAATTTCAACAGCCAAATCATGCTCCAACTGCCACATCCGCCCTAAAAACAATTTCCGGCCTTGCAGGATAAGCGGTTTATCCTCATTGCCGACCAAATTCGGCAAGTTGCTTAAGGCATCAACATCCGCTTTATCCAAGTAAATAAACGAATGCCCGTTTTGCAAGGCTGCAAACAGTCGAACCACATAAGGCTCAATAACGGATGCTCCCTGTACTTCGTGGCGGCGGAAAAACGCTATGGCCGCATCTGCGGCAGAGGAAAGGATAGAGTCGGTTGGATTCATGGTTTATGCTTGATTGATACGGACAAAAGAAAGGCCGTCTGAAAAACAGCGTTTCCATAAATGAAAACCTATTTTCAGACGGCCTCTATTATACCGTTCAAAGCATAAAATATTTTCCTGAAATAATAACCTTATTGCAGCACTTGCAGGCTGCCGTCTTTCATGGTCATTACCCGGTCGAAACGCTCAGCCAGCTCGTCATCATGGGTCACCACAATCAGGCTGGTGTTTAATTCGCGTTTCAAATCCAGCATCATGTCCAGCACATTTTGCGCATTTTTACGGTCAAGGTTCCCCGTCGGTTCATCTGCCAACAGGCATTTCGGCTCATTAACCAAAGCACGGGCAATCGCCGCACGCTGACGCTCACCGCCGGAAAGTTCGCTCGGACGGTGCAGCATACGTTTGTCCAAGCCAACCTTTTTCAGCATATTGACAGCCTTCTCCTCAGCCATCGCCTTGGGCATTTTACCGATTAAAAGCGGCATCATGACATTTTCCAAAGCAGAAAACTCAGGCAATAGATGGTGGAACTGATACACAAAGCCCAAATAACGGTTGCGCAATTCGCCCAATTGTTTTTGGCTCAAACCACCCAAATCCTGATCCATCAGTATTACCTTGCCTTCAGACGGCATATCCAAGCCACCAAGAAGGTGCAGCAACGTAGATTTACCGCTGCCTGACGAACCAATAATACTCACGCTTTCCGCTTCGGCAACTTCAAAATCCAAATGATTCAACACTTGTACATTCAATGCGCCATCATTATAGCTTTTGCCAACGCTGGTACATTTCAAAATTGTCTTACTCATAACGCAAAGCCTCCGCAGGTTGGGTTTTTGCAGCACGCCAGCTCGGATACAGTGTGGCAATAAATGCCAAACCAAGCGAAATGCAGGCAATAACGGCGACGTCCTTTAAGTTCACATCGCTAGGCAGGTAATCGATGAAATAAACCTGTGAGTTAATCAAATGCACGCCAAACAAGTCTTCAAAAAATGCGACAATCTTGCCGACATTCCAACCCAGCAATACACCGCATACCACGCCCACAAGCGTACCGAAGAATCCCGCAAAAGCACCCTGCACCAAGAAAATCTTCATGACGCCGCTCGGGGATAAACCCAACGTGCGCAAAATCGCAATATCGGCTTGTTTTTCCGTTACTGCCATTACTAAAGAAGAGACAAGGTTAAACGCAGCAACTGCGATAATCAGTGTCAAAATGATGAACATCATGCGTTTTTCCAACTCAACGGCTTCAAAATAGCTGCGGTTGTTAAACGTCCAGTCGCGCACCCATACTTCATCTTTTTTAGCATCAGGAATCAACTTGGCAATGAAAGACGGCGCATTCTGAGGATCAGCCAGTCGCAAACGCAGCCCACCGACATTTTCTCCCAGTCGATACAAGACTTGTGCATCCTTGATATGCGTCATGGCCAATGTGTTATCGACTTCATAAACACCTGTTTTTACCACACCGACTACATTAAACTGCTTCAAGCGCGGCACTACGCCGGCAGGCGTGACATTACCCTCTGGCGTAATCACTGTAACCTTGCCACCAATCTCCGTGCCCAATGCTTCAGCAAGCCCTTGACCCAAAATAATATCAAACTCGCCCGGCTTCAAATCATCAAAACTGCCGGCCGGCATATCCTTGCCGTAATCAACGACATTTTTTTCTTCAGACGGCAAGATACCGCGTATCTGTACACCGCGTACTTCTCCTGCATTGGCAAGCAAAGCTTGATCGGAAACATAAGGCGCGCTAGCCAATACTTCCTTTTTGCCTTTTACAAATTCGCGCAAATTCTGCCAACCCGGCGCACTGCCGACATCGTAATAGCCGATTTCTGCATGAGGTGCGACGTTCAACAATTGACCTCGTATCTCTTTCTGAAATCCATTCATTACGGATAGCACCACAATCAGCGCCGTTACGCCCAAGGCGATACCGGCGATTGAAATCATGGTAATAAATGACATAAAGCCGTTGCGTTTTTTCGCACGCAAATAGCGCAGGCCTATCCAAGTTTCTAAAGAAGCCATTCAAAAATGCCTCATTCGTTTGTCAAAAAAGGCTTATTGTACCGTAAAACCGACAGGTCGTCCGATTGCTCGACTGATGTGGTATCCAGGGATAAAGTGTGTGTAAAACCATGTATCTTCCCGTAAATTCCGCCGAAAAACTTGCACAATCTGCCAATCGCCCTTATTCTGAAGCTGTGACACACTTTGTCACCATCAAAAAGGAAATACACTAATGAACAGCAAAAAATTCTTGGCTCTCGTATCCGTAGCTGTAGGTTTGTCATTCAGCCTCAATGCATATGCCGCCAAAGAAATCAAAATCAGTTCAAACAATACCGCTTACTCCGACGCCGATGTTCAAAAACTGGCAGCTACTGCTGTTGGCATGGGCGTAAAAGAACCTGTCAGCCTCAACAGCGGAAACGGTGTTGTTACCGTATCCGGCAGCAGCGCAACCAAATGCGCATTCAAAGTTGGCAACGGTGATACGCCTCAAATTCAAGGCGTCAGCTGCAAATAATCTGATTTAATCAATGAAAAGGCCGTCTGAAAGACTTTCAGACGGCCTTTTTATATTGCATTGCCATTTAAGATTGGATATTCCTTCTATCGTAAACAGCCTGTGCCAAAGTACCGGCATCCACATATTCCATCTCGCCGCCCAAAGGGATTCCCCTTGCCAACCGGCTGACTTTATAAGGAAGATTTTTAAACAATTCCGCCAATACATACGCTGTCGCGTCGCCTTCGGCTGTGAAGTTGGTGGCAATGATAATTTCCTCAATATTACTCGCCTGCAAACGGGCAACCAGCTTATCTAATGCCACTGCCGAAATATCCATGCCCTGCGCCGGACTGACTTGCCCCATCAAAACAAAATACAGGCCATCATGGCAATTAGCCGCCTCCATACTGGAAACATCCGCCGGCATATGCACAATCATCAAACGGCTTTTCTCACGTTTTTCGTCCGCACAAATTTCACACAAATCGCCTTCGCAAAATGTGTTACACAGCCGACAATGCTGCACCTGCCTCAAGGCAAACTGCAAAGCATCCACCAACTCCTGCGCTTCTTCGCGTTTGTACTGTAAAAGCTGGTAAGCCATGCGTTGTGCGGATTTCGGGCCGACATTGGGCAGGATTTTTAATGCATTAATCAAGCGGACAAAGGCATCAGGATTTTTACTCATGATTTCAGACGGCCTTTAAAAAGATAGATAAAAATAAGAAAACAGCCGGAATTCATCCGGCTGCCCTACTCAAATACTCTGCTTATTCGGCAGCATTATTAACTTGCTGTGCACCTTGTGTACGATCAATTTTCTTACCCAAATACTGGAGTAAATTATCGAACACATTGGCAGAAAGCTGCTGAACTAAAGCCTGTTTGGCAGCCGGAATCTGTGAATCGGCGTTTTCAGGAGCAGAAACGCTCTGAACTTCCATAATCACCGGCGCAGGCATACCTTCCAACAATGTATACGCAGGTTTGCCGCCGACAGGACGCGCTTTCAGCAAAGCTGCATAAGCCTCCGGAGACATAGTTTTACGTGCATCTTGCGCGCTCAATTGAGAAACAGGCGACCATTGAACGTCGGCAGCTTTACCGGCTTTCAATGCGGCCAAAGTTTCCTGGGCTTTTTTCTCTGCCAGTTTGGCGGCTTCAGAGCGCTGATATGCTGCACGGACAGTGTCTTTGACTTCCGCAAATGGTGCGATTTTCTCTTCGCGCACTTCTTTCGCACGAATGACCCAAACGGTATCGTTGTTGATGGCGATCACTTCAGAATTGTGTTTTTTCTTCAGTACATCATCACTAAACGCGGCATTAATCAATGCTTCAGGCAAGCCGGCTTCCTTCGCACCCGCTTTGGTTACCCATTCATCCAGGTTTTCCACTTTCAAACCTGAATTGGCGGCTGCTTTTGCCAAAGAAGATGGATCATTGAAGGCATCTTCACCCAATTTTTCTTTAGCGGCATTAAAGGCAGAAGCTGCTTTTTTCAGTTTCAAGGCTGCTTCGATACGCGCTTTGGCTTGCTCCAAAGTCGGCTCAGCTTCGACATTCAAGACTTTAATGACGTGATAACCCAAAGATGATTTTACGGTATCGCTGACTTCGCCTTTACCCAATGCAAATGCCGCTTTATCGAATTCAGGTCCAAAGCCGCTGCCGCCGCTTTTGCTCAGGTAGCCCAAATTGCCGCCTTTGTTGCTGCTGGACAAATCTTTGGAGTACTTGGCCGCCAGCTCGGCAAACGAATCCGGATGTGCTTTAAGCTCCGCAGCCATTTTGTCCACTTCGGCTTTAATTTCCGCATTGCTTGCTTCATCTCCGTTAGGCATAACCGGAATGAAAATATGCGCAATTTCGGCTCTTGGCGATAAATCTACGCTTTTGCTGTCGTAAGCTTTTTGTACTTCTTCCGCACTGACGGTTTGTTTGTCAGCCAAATCCTTAATGTTCAAAGCCACATATTCCAGCTTAACGGCTTGAGGAATCAAGTAATCTTTCTTATGCGCTTCATAATACTTTTGCAAAGCCGCATCATCTACTTTTACTTGTGCCGCAAATGCTTCAGGGCTGAACGTAAATGAACGGATGGTACGCGTTGCTTGAGTCAGGTTAATTAACTGACGCGCTTGCGCATCGCTGACCAACGCACCGTTTTGCACCAAATTCAACAGATTTTGCAATTGGAACTGTTCGCGGATGTCTTCAACAAACTGATCCTCCGTCATTTTGCGCTGATCCAAATACTTCTTGAGCAAATCCTGACTGAATTTGCCGGAAGCATCATGGAAATTCGGATCATCCACGATAACTTGCTTGATTTGTTCCTGAGACACAGCGATGCCCATCAGCTTGGCACCCTGCTTCAGGTAAGCTCTTTGCAATAAAGATTGGAATATAGCATCACGCGAAGGCGCATTATTGCCGGCAGCCTGCTCGTTTTGTATCGCAATCTGTAAAGCGTGTTCGCTGACTTTCTCATCCCCGACTTTAACAATGTAATCAGAACCCGGCGAAGACAAATTATTGGCACCGAATCCGATAAAAGTCAGACCGATGATACCTAAAACAATCTGGGCGGGTGTTTTATATTTTTCAACAATATGGAACATATTTATCCGAAAGAAAAGTTTGGCGTGGCAGACGCAAAATGCTGCCGCAAAAATCTTAAAATCCTGAAAACAGGCTCAAAGCGCGTATTGTAACGTATTTTTTCAAGGCTTGCTTTTTCAGACGGCCTAAAAACCTAAAAATGCCTTATCCGAACATTTCCTGATACGCTTCTACTGAAAATCCGACATGAACCTGCCCTTCTTTGACCAACACAGGCCGCTTGATGATGCTGGGATTCTCCACCATCAAAGCAATCGCACCTTCTTTTGTGGCGGCAGATTCTTGCGCATCTTTATCCAGCTTGCGCCAAGTCGTACCTCTTTTATTAAGCAAAATTTCCAAAGCTGCCTGCTCCAGCCAGCCATCAATCAAATCAGGAGTTGGGGCGTTTTTCTTAAAATCTACAAACTCAAACTCAATTCCATTTTCCGCCAACCAACTACGCGCTTTTTTAACCGTATCGCAATTGGGAATACCGTATAGTTTTATCATCTTATTTATCCTTAAGTTTTATTCATGAAATCACAAATTCAGGCCGTCTGAAACCTTTCAGACGGCCTGAATTGAATGCTGCTTATTTCTTAGCAGCTTTCTTCACTTTAATCTTCACGCTTTTGCCTTGAGCGTTATTTTTACGCCCGGCCTTAACAGAGGCTGTTTTCGCCTGCGCTTTTTTCTTACCTGCGGCTTTAGGTTTGCTTGGCTTGGCCGGTTTGGAAGCAGGTTTACTTTTTACCTTGGCCTTCTTTGCCTTCGCGGGAGCAGCCAACTCTTCATCAATTTCTTTAGCCGAAAGTTTACGCTTACGCTTTTCGACAGGCTTGTCAGCAGCTGTCGGCTTACTCACAGATTTCGCTTTTCTTCCGCCGCGTTTCTTACCGACTGAACCGCCGCTGATTAAGGTCAAATCAATCTTGCTGGTATCCAAATCGGCACGAGCAACTTTTACAGTGACCGTATCGCCCATGTTGAAACGGACACCGCTGCGTTCACCCTCAATTGCCATAATTTCAGGACGGAAGTTGAAATAATCCTCTCCTAAATCGCTGATGTGTACCAAACCGTCGATATGAATATCGTCCAAGGTTACAAAAATGCCGAAACTGGTCATGCCCGAAATCTTACCACTGAAGACTTCGCCAACTTTGTCGCGCATATAATAAGTTTTCAGCCAGTTTTCCACATCGCGACTGGCATCATCGGCACGGCGCTCGCAGAAAGAGGTATGTACACCCAAAGCCTGCCAGGTTTTATTGGGCTGGTAAGTTTGTCCGTTCAACACAGCCTTAATGGCACGATGTACCGTCAAATCGGGATAACGGCGGATAGGCGAAGTAAAGTGTGTATATGCGCTATAAGCCAAACCAAAGTGACCGTCGCAATGCGGCTCATAAACCGCCTGCTGCATAGAACGCAACATCATCACTTGTAACAATTCCGCGTCCGGACGGTTTTTAAATTGTTCGGCAAGCGCAGCATAGTCTTTCGGCGTCGGATTATCGCCGCCACCCAAATTCAGCCCCTGCAAACCAAGCTGCTCGCGTAAAGTAGCCAATTTTTCGGGAGTCGGACCCAAGTGATTGCGGAATAAAGCCGTATGTTTGTTCTTCAGCAAAAATTCTGCCGCGCAAACATTCGCCGCCAACATACATTCTTCAATCAATTTGTGTGCATCATTGCGGACAACGGGAACGATCTTGTCGATTTTACCGTTGTCGTCAAAAATCATCTGGGTTTCAACGCTCTCAAACTCAACCGCGCCACGCTCAAAACGTTTTTTCTGCAAGATTTTAAATAACTTATACAGAGTATCGATTTGCTGCTTAAACGGATGATCCTGGCCGTCTGAAATCCAATCCCAAACTTGATTGTAAGTCAGTCGCGCATGCGAACGCATTACTGCCGGATAGAAACGGTATTCCTTGATATTGCCGGCATAGGTAATCACCATATCGCACACCATACACAGGCGTTCAACATCAGGATTGAGCGAGCAGATACCGTTGGACAACTTCTCCGGCAGCATCGGAATCACGCGGCGTGGGAAATACACGCTGGTACTGCGTTCCTGAGCATCCACATCAATCGCATCATCAGGGCGGACATAATGACTGACGTCAGCAATCGCCACCACCAAACGGTAATTGCGGCCGACTTTTTCAGCAAAAACCGCATCGTCAAAGTCCCGTGCAGTTTCACCGTCAATGGTTACCAGAGGCAAATCGCGTAAGTCCACGCGCCCTTTCAAGTCGGCTTTACGCACATGATCAGGAATTTTCTTCGCAGCTTTGGCACATGCTTCGCTGAATTGATGAGGCAAATGGTGCTTGCGTACAGCGATTTCGATTTCCATACCGCTGTCGGCATAATCGCCCAACACTTCAATCAGCTTAGCTACTGCAGGACGATGCGCTTCAGGATACGTCTCAATTTCAGCCACAATCACTTGACCAGATTGCGGTTTAAAGTGCGCCACGCTTTCAGGCTCTAACACGATACTTTGGCTCAAACGCTTGTCTTCTGCCTCTAAAATAGCCACACCGCGATCCATATAAAAACGGCCGACCACTTTAGACTGCGCACGCTCCACCACATCTAAAACCGTACCTTCACGACGGCCTCTGCGGTCGATACCGGCAGGACGCACGGTAACAATATCCCCGTGCATCACGCCGCGCATCTGACGCTCATACAAAACGAAATCACCTTCGCCCGTCGGCGTTAGCGGCACAGCAAAACCAAAACCGTCTTTATGCGCTTCAACACGGCATTTAACCAATGCCAATTTTTCTGCCGCACATACCGCACCACGTCGATTGATCAACACCTGACCATCGCGCGCCATCGCTTTCAGACGACGCTCGAAGAATTCATATTCATCTTCTGTAATCGACAATTCATGTGCCAACGCTTCAATTTTAGTCGGCACACCTTTTTGTTCCAATAATTCAATGACCCATTCACGGCTGGGCAACGGATGAGCGTAACGTTGTTTCTCCCGCTCCAAATACGGGTCTTTTTCTCGTAAATTTAAAGATTTAGTATTTTTGTTCATTTTGATAGTTGACATTCTTTTTTTAAAATATATAATAGCTGCTTCTTCGCAGTTCAGGTAGTCAACTCTACCTTAAATTGAAGAATAAAGCAAAGCCCAGGTGGCGGAATTGGTAGACGCGCTAGCTTCAGGTGCTAGTGTCCTCACGGGCGTGGAAGTTCGAGTCTTCTCCTGGGCACCAAATATTTTGGTGCTTCTTTGCTTAAGAAAATTTAAATTGCCCAGGTGGCGGAATTGGTAGACGCGCTAGC
>NZ_KV835849.1:280133-294085 GCF_001838135.1 Neisseria sp. HMSC078H04 | reverse complement strand
AATTGGTAGACGCGCTAGCTTCAGGTGCTAGTATCCTCACGGGTGTGGAAGTTCGAGTCTTCTCCTGGGCACCACTGATAAATCAATCAGTCAAGTTTTTACATTATTCTGAATAAGAAGTCAGTATAATAGTCCACAGAGAGGTGGATGAGTGGTTTAAGTCGCACGCCTGGAAAGCGTGTATACGTGAATAGCGTATCGAGGGTTCGAATCCCTTCCTCTCTGCCAGATACTAAAGACACCAGCTAACGGTGTCTTTTTTCATATCTGCCCTTCTTAAAAATATTACACCACACTTTTATTTCTATTACCCTCTAATCAGAAACCTGCCACTCATTCTTATCTTATACTAAACCTTAATGATTAAAGGCCGTCTGAAAGTTTTCAGACGGCCTCTCTTAAAACCTACCAAATCCCAAACCATTGTTTATCAGACTGCTTTTTATTGCCGTTCTGCTGCTCGTAGTTTTGACGGCGAAATTGCCAAGGCGATTGCGGATTGTCTTTTTTCCATAAACCTTTACGTTTTTCCTTGGCTTGTTTTTGTGCGGCCGAATAGTCAGTGTAAGCGGTTTTACTTTGTTGTTTTTTGGCATAACTTTCATAATGCCATGCGGCGCCATCCCGTATTTGCATCAAATTTAGGTCAATCGTGCCGACTGATACTTGGGCAACTTCACGCTGGTAACGGTCGGCTTCAAACACGCGGACTTTGGCTTTTTTATTCAATGCTGCATCAATCAGATTGTCTCGTGATTGCGTACCATAAGCCTGGTTGATTTCCGGCGCATCGATATAGGCCATACGGATTTTGTGTTTCCTGCCGTCGCTATCGATAATGTGCATGGTATCGCCATCATGGATTTTGATGATTTTTCCGTTGTATGTGTAGGATTGCCTCGATGACTTTTGTTTTTGTTCCGATTTGGGTTTAGCTTCGGCTTTGGTGTCAGATGTGGCCTTGACGACATTTTCTCCTAACCATTCATTGACCTTTTCCAAACCGATATTGTCGCCTTGTGCCAATGTTGCGGCAACGCTTACCCCTGTACGAATCAACTCGGTATCGCGTGAGCTGTAACCAAGCGCGCCCAAAACGGATAAAACAACGGGCAACCATTTTATAATTTTACTGATTTGCATATTTTGCCAAATTGAAGGCCGTCTGAAAGACCTAATGCACTTTCAGACGGCCTTTAAGATTGATTAATCTTCATTAATCCTGACAAGGCAGGATGACTTTTGCGCCTTCTGCCGTACCTAAAACCAACACATCGGCGGCATCGCGGGCAAAAATACCGTTTTCAAGTACGCCGGTAATTTTGTTGATTTCGTCTTCCATTTTCAGGGCTTGATCGATATTGAGGCCATGAACATCAACGATTTGATTTCCATAGAAAGTAGTATAACCAACACGCAACTCAGGCTGTCCGCCCATGGCAAGCAGTTTGCGTGACACCAGCGAACGGGCATTTTCAACCACTTCTACCGGCAATGGAAATTTGCCCAAACGGGAAACATATTTGCTTTCATCGGCGATACAAACAA
Source organism: Neisseria sp. HMSC078H04 (assembly GCF_001838135.1). NCBI lineage: Bacteria > Pseudomonadati > Pseudomonadota > Betaproteobacteria > Neisseriales > Neisseriaceae > Neisseria > Neisseria sp. HMSC078H04. The sequence goes on along the minus strand of NZ_KV835849.1, from coordinate 292,537 downwards.
ATTTATCGGATGCGCTGGCCACGATTTTTTCGTTCAAATGCGCACCGCCGCCGCCTTTAATCATTTGCAGCGCGTGGTTGACTTCATCTGCGCCGTCAACATAAACCGCCAAACCCATCACTTCATTCAGTGAAACTTCTGGAATCTCGTATTTTGCCAAAAGCTCGCTGGATTTTTTAGAAGTAGACACGGCACCCTTAATTTTCTTACCGCTTTTACCCAAAGCTTCGATAAAGAAGTTGATGGTAGAGCCGGTACCGATACCGATGTATTCGTTTTCAGGAACAAATTCCACCGCTTTTTCGGCGGCAATACGTTTGAGTTCGTCTTGAGTTGCCATGTTGTCAGTCTTTCAGTTTGAATAATAAAGTAATTTTAAGCTCTCAGGCTTTAATCAGCAATACTGCCGCTTGCGCTTCAATGGCTTCCATACGCCCCAGATAGCCAAGTTTTTCGTTGGTTTTACCTTTGATGTTCACGCAGTTTTCAGGTAAACCCAAATCTGCGGCAATATTGGCGCGCATTGCCGGAATATGTGGCGCAAGTTTTGGCTTTTGCGCAATCACGGTCGTATCGACATTAACCACCTTCCAACCCAACTCCTGCACGCTTTGATAAGCCTCGCGCAATAGCACACGGCTGTCGGCATCTTTGAATTCGGCAGCGGTATCAGGAAAATGGCTGCCGATATCGCCCAAACCGGCCGCACCCAACAGGGCATCGGTAATCGCATGCAAAAGCGCATCGGCATCTGAATGACCCAGCAATCCTTTTTCAAACGGAATGTTGACGCCGCCGAGTATCAAATCTCGACCTTCGACCAACTGATGGACATCGTAGCCCTGTCCGACACGGATATTCATGTTTGTTTCCTTAAATAATGGGTTTTGATTGTTCAGACGGCCTTGAGCAACAATCTGACAATGTATTCGTCTTGCGGCAGTGTCAATTTCAAATTGCGCGTATCGCCCTGCACCAAGCGCGGCCGGATACCCAGTTTTTCAACTGCTGATGCTTCATCCGTAATTTCACTTAAATCATCAACCGATAAAGCACGGTGTAACAAGGCCGTCTGAAAAAGCTGCGGCGTTTGCGCCTGCCATAATCCTGCGCGCGCAACGGTTTCATCAATATGATGACTGCCGTCTGAGCGCTTGAGCGTATCAGCCACCGGTATGGCCAAAATACCGCCTTCATCATTCTCACTCGCCTCATCAAGCAAACGTGTTAACGCTTCAGCAGGCAGGCAACAGCGCGCGGCATCATGAACCAAAATGTTATCTTGCGCCTCGACCAAACCTTGCTCCAATAAAACGGACACGCCATTGCGTACCGTTTCGGCACGACTTGCTCCGCCCACTCGAAAGACGCGTACTTTCTCAGACAGGGCCGTCTGAAAAACCAAATCTTCCGGCGAAAGAATAACAGCAATTAAATCTATGCGGGGGTGTTGCTCAAAAATTTCTATGGTATGTTGCAATACGGTTTTACCATTGATTTCAACATATTGTTTAGGTTTTCCTGCACCAAATCGCGCACCGATACCGGCAGCAGGAATCAAAGCGATATTGCGGCGCATCATGCTGACGCTCCGGCATTGACCTCATCAGGCGTTTCGGCCTTGCGCCATACACACGCTTCGCCCAAATCGTCCAAATATTTTTCATGTGTCGCCAACTCGTCCGCATTGGCTTTGATGACTTTCAACTGCGACGTATGTTTGGTTTCCGCAATAACGGTTTGTTTGACTTCGCCCTCTTCTTCCGCCTCGCCACCCATCAGGTCGAACTGCTGACGCGTCATGGCAAGATAGACTTCACCCAAAAGCTCGCAGTCGATTAGCGCGCCGTGCAAGACCCGTTTGCTGCGGTCAACGGAAAAGCGGTTACATAACGCATCCAAGCTTGCCTTTTGCCCCGGAAACATTTCACGCGCCATAGCCAGCGTGTCGGTGACTTTACAACCCAGTTCCTCAATAGAAGGCTGTCCCATGCGGCGGAATTCCATATTCAGGAAGCCGACGTCAAACTTAGCATTATGGATAATCAGCTCTGCGCCACGTATAAAGTCGGCAATCTGTTTACCTACTTGAGCAAACGGCGGTGCATTCTTCGCTTCCAATACTTCAATCGTCAGACCATGCACCTTCGCCGCTTCCTCCGGCATATCGCGCTCGGGGTGGACATATAAATGAAGGTTGGAGTCGGTCATTTGGCGGTTGATCATTTCCAAGCCGGCAAATTCGACCAGACGGTCGCCGTTTTCAGGATAAAGACCCGTGGTTTCCGTATCGAGGATAATCTGACGTTGGCTCATGGTTGGTAGTTTCTGCAATTATCAAAACGCCTTGAATCATACTGAAGGCCGTCTGAAATGTATAGTCAGCAAAACTTTAGCTGCTTTTGAAATACCCTTTTATAGCTAGATCTTTTCAGATGACCTTTATTCTTTTTTCATCCAATGGCCATCTATTACTCCAATTTTGAGTAGAAAGCCCAATTTCTAAAAAATTTTTTAAATTTAATTTCTTTAATAATTAATACTTTACTTATAAATTAAATAATAGGAACAATTATCATTTGCAAATTTAGAAAATCGCCGTATAATACAACCCATCGAAACAAAACAACCGCACAACAGAATGAAAGGAGAAGAAAATGCCCGAAAGTATTTTTAAGCAAGTCTCCCTTGACATTCTGAGACTGCACCAACAAGCCATCCGCTCTTTAATCGCCACCAAATGTTGCGATGAGTGCGAAGTACACGACGCAGTATTCATTACTTTAGATGGCCGATATTATGTTTGGCTCCCTTGTATGGGCAAATCGCCCCAATCAGAAACCGGCATCCTGCTGATTGAAGATGAAGACGGCAATACACGCTTGAGCTGGGTTGCCGGTACACGCGAAGTCAAGCAAAAAGACAGTCTGTACAACCGCGTTGTGTCCGCCCTGCAAAGAAAAATGCAGCGCACGAAAAACAAGTTTATCCAGTCGGCAAACGCCCGATTGCTTGAACTTACGCCTCAGCAAGGCCGTCTGACGACAAATAGCAAAGATTTCTCGCTTTCACCACATGACTTGATGAAAGCACTTTATCCGGCAACACATCAAATAGGAGAATTTGCCCTGTAACAGTTTTTGGTAGTGGTTTGTGTTCCTTTTGCGCCCCTTAAAATTTTAAAGGGGCGATTTTTTTTGCCCCTACTTTTCAGACGGCCTAAACATCGGTTTTCCAGTACAATAAAGGCCGTCTGAACATTTCCTACTTTTCAACCATGCAACTGCTCAAATACATCCAATCACAAGGCCTCGGCAGCCGCAAGCAATGCCAATGGCTGATAGACAATGACTGCATTGCCATCAACGGCGAAATCCATAATCGTGCCAAAGACGATATCGATCCGTCTCAAGTGTACACCCTGTCTGTTGACGGCGAAGAAATTGCCGCCGTCCCCATGCCATATTTTTATATCCTGCTTCATAAGCCTGCAGATTACGAGACTTCGCACAAACCCCAGCAATATCCAAGCATCTTCAGCCTGTTTCCCGACCACATGCGCAATATCGATATGCAGGCAGTCGGTCGCTTGGATGCAGACACAACCGGCATTATTCTTATTACCAACGACGGGCAATTTAACCACCGAGTTACCTCGCCCAAACACAAAGTTCCGAAGCTCTACCGCGTCACTTTGAAACATCCTGCCGACGATACCCTTTGCACTACACTGAAAAACGGCGTCCTCCTGCATGACGATAATGAAACCGTTGCCGCAGCCGAAGCAGTATTGGCCGATCCAACCACATTGATGATGACCATTACCGAGGGTAAATACCATCAGGTCAAACGCATGGTTGCAGCCGCAGGCAACCGTGTCGAGCAGCTCCATCGTGAGAAATTCGGCGACTGGAATGTCGATGATTTGGCCGCCGGAGAATGGAAATTTATCCAGATCTAAAAAAATTCCAAATTTTTTCGATAAATTTTTAAACAATATGGATTTTTTATTTATTTAAAATCAAACATCTAAACCTTATTATTTTTTATTTAACAGAATTTAACACTAGAGGGACTGAACTATTGTATAATTCGCCTGTCTGAGTAACACTTGCTTCGAAAGAAGTGAGTAAGTGAGTAAGACGTTTTCCCCGTAATGTGTTTGGCCATCTATACTTTCCCCTTAGTATAGATGGTTTTTTTTATCTAAAATTTGGCAATCAAGCGGGCGTACTTTCAGACGGCCTTTCTCATCTAAAGAAGCCATCATTTCAAAACCTCATCTCCAGTCATTAACTTGCCATTATCCCTTTTCTCTTTCTCGTCTCTTCCGCATCAGTCTGTGCCGTTCCAATTTAAGGAAAATCGTTTTATAGAAAGAAAACCGATCGGAGACTATCCAAGCTAAGGTTACAGGATGTTATTTAGACAGCCTTAGATAAATACCATCTTTAATTGCCGACATATTCGAAAGCACACCTTAGTGCTATCCAATCTCCTCACAACACCCCTTTCCCATATCCCACTTTTCAGACGGCCTTTATCGTTACAGCTCTTTCAATCATTCATATCGTTTCAGCCAAATTCTCTGTTTGCAGGTTTCAACACCAAGCAAACCAGAGGAACTCACTAAAAATTATTCATTACATAGTTTTTTTAACTAATTTTCTTTTCCGACTTTAGTCAAGATTCGTTAAATCTTTGCGGTAAAATGTTGTCTTTATTTTTATGCATCTGAGTATTTATGTCTTCCAATCAACCCCGTCAAACCTGGTCCAACCGTTTGACTTACATCCTTACTGTTGCCGGCGCGACTGTCGGCTTTGGCGCAACATGGCGTTTCCCGTATTTGGTCGGTGAAAACGGCGGCGGCGCGTATGTGTTTCTGTTCTGTATCGCCATGCTGATCATCGGTATTCCGATGATTTTGGTGGAAAACGTCATCGGCCGCCGTAAAGGCGTGAACGCGCTGGATGCGTTTGGCGGCACAATGAATGGCAAACCCGTTGCCAAAGTTTGGAAATTGGTAGGCTGGATGGGCCTGCTCGGCGCATTCGGCATCATGGCCTATTACATGGTGCTCGGCGGCTGGGTTATCAGCTACATCATCAATATCATCGGCGGCAATTTAGACATTTCCAGCCCGGTTTCCGGAGAAGTCACCAAAAGCTTCTTTACCGAACACATCGAAAACAGCCCTTGGGAAATTGCTTTCTACACCTTCCTATTTGTGGTTGTGAACCAGTGGATCTTGGTAAAAGGCGTGATCGGCGGTATTGAAAAAGCGGCAAAATACCTGATGCCTTTGCTGTTTTTATTCCTGATTGCCATGGTTGTGCGCAACGTTACCCTGCCGGGTGCAATGGAAGGTATTACCTTCTATCTGAAACCTGATTTCAGCAAAATTACAGCCGAACTGTTCGTCTTCGTTTTGGGTCAAGTATTCTTCGCCTTGAGCTTGGGTTTCGGCGTGATGATTACGTTATCCAGCTATCTGGATAAAAACGAAAATCTGGTTCAGACGGCCGTGATTACCGCGATTACCAACACTTTGATTGCCGTGTTGGCCGGCTTTATGATTTTCCCTTCCCTCTTCAGTTTTGGCGTTGCCCCTAACTCCGGCCCGACGCTGGTATTCCAAAGCCTGCCGATCGTGTTCTCCAATATGTGGGCAGGCCCAGTGTTTGCAGTGATTTTCTTCTCACTGCTTCTGATTGCCGCGCTGACCACTTCTCTGACCATTTATGAAGTGTTGATTACAACCATTCAGGAGAAAACCAAAATCCGCCGCGCAGCCGCGATTACCATCGTACTGGCAGGTATTTTTATCTTCGGCAATATCCCGTCCATCTTGAGCTACGGCCCTTGGAAAGATATTTCCGTGTTTGGTAAAAACATTTTCGATGCCTTTGACTATATCAGCGGCAACATCCTGTTTATGCTGACCGCGCTTGGCTCTGCCTTGTTTGTCGGCTTCGTGATGAAAGATGAAGCGAAGGAGGAGTTGCTCTACAAAGGCAACCATACCACTGTCAATATTTGGTTTGCCTATGTGAAATACCTCGTGCCGTTGGTGATTCTGCTGATTTTCATCAGCAACCTGTTCTGATAAGCAAACATATAAAAAGGCCGTCTGAAATGTTCAGACGGCCTTTGATTTTTTACTATGCCTTATTCAGCCCAGTTTTTCTTCTTACTGGTTTTACCGATACCTGGATTGAAGCTGTTGGTCGGGTCAAGTTTTTTATAGAACTGTTTCAGTTCAGGCTTGGCTTCATACAGATGACCGACGTTGTGCTCGGCAGGATATTGCGCGCCGCGTTGGTCAAGCAAGTGGAGCATTTCATGTTCCAAGGCCATGCAGTCGTTGCCTTTTTTAATGATGTAGTCCTGATGGAACACATGACACATAAAATGTCCGTAATACAATTTATGGATGATTTTATTGTCAATTTCCGGCGGCAGTGTTTCAAACCAATCACGATCATCACGGCGCAAGGCGATATCGAGTGCAACCAAATCCTCTACTTCATCATCATGTACAGAACGGTAACGGATCGCGGCAGAAGCCACAGCAAAGCGATGCAGCATGGCCGCCTGCGTTTCTTCGGCATTACATTCGAAGAATGCCCCGCCATGGGTTGCAAAATATTCCTTCAAGAAAGCACGCGCCTCTTCTACGCCCTCGCCACCCATTTTTAAAATCAGGTGATGTTCATATTTATCCCGATAGTTGCGCATAGACTTCGGCAAGTGATCGGGCAAAATCTTACTGATCAGTTGCATGAATTTATCAGAGAAGTGTTTTGGTAAGAAACTTATCTTTTTGCTGAATCTATCAACACGGGCTTTCAGATCAAACAGTTTCGGAAGTTGGTGGGTACCGAACGTCTTGATGATATAAAAAGTATCTTTACCATAAACGGCAGCAATATCAAAAGCATGACGATGGATATACTCACCGGAAATAGGCAGGTTTTTAAACTCACTCAAAGCAGCACGACGAATATCGGTTAACTCATTAATATCATTTGTACCGATATAGAAAACGGCAGTCTGTTTTTCTTGTGGGAACGTATCCAAGCGTACGGCAAACACCATCAGCTTGCCCGCGCAACCTGATGCTTCGTAGTGACGCGCAGGGTCGGCATTAAAACGGGCGGCAGTCGGTTCATTCACTTGGCGGACATGATCGCAGTATGCATGGTCATGCCCTTTGCCGGCATCTTGCGTAATGTCTTTTCGCTGATAATGGAAACCTTGCAAGTTGGTCAAAATTTCTTCAGGGGTTTCGCCCAAATCAATGCCCAAATGGTTGACCAGCTCCAGTTTGCCCTCTTCGTTGATTTGTGCAAACAGAGCCATTTCCGTATAAGCCGGGCCACGCTGTACCAATGCACCGCCGGAGTTATTACATACACCACCCAATACAGATGCGCCGATACAGGACGAACCGATTACAGAGTGCGGCTCACGGCCTAAAGGTTTCAGCAGCAGCTCCAGTTGATTCAAGGTAGAACCGGGCAGGCAGACAACCTGTTCGTTATTGTTGATCGGCTGAATGATGTTCAGACGCATGGTATTCACAATCACGATATCGCGGTCATAATCATTGCCATCAGGAGTCGAGCCGCCGGTCAGACCGGTATTGGCAGCCTGCGTAATCACGATAACATCAGCCTCAACACATGCCTGCAAAATTTTCCACATTTCCAACACCGTACCCGGACGGATAACTGCTAGCGCCTTGCCTTCGCCAAAACGATAGCCTTGACGGTATTGTTCGGTTTTCGCCGGGTCTGTGATGATATATTTTTCACCGACGGTTTGCGTCAGCCGGCTGATTAATTGCGTAGCATTCATTGCATACTCCTTGAGAGATTAATATATTTATTAAATTGTAAGCATTGTAGTAATCCGTTCCATCAAAGTAAAGGCGAAACCCGTTTTTTAAACTCATCTTTTAAATAAACAAAAGGCCGTCTGAAAATTTCAGACGGCCTTTTGTTTCAAGCTTGAATAATCAGATTATTCGGCTGTTTTCTCTTCGCGAGCAGGAGCTTCCAGCAAAGCTTTGATAGACAGGCGCACGCGGCCGCGATCGTCTACTTCCAATGCTTTCACGTTTACAACCTGACCTACTTGCAGATAGTCGCTGACATTGCGTACGCGCTCGTGGGCGATTTGGCTGATGTGTACCAAACCGTCTTTGCCCGGCATCACGCTGACAATCGCGCCAACGTTGTTGTCGAGGATTTTAACCACAGTACCTTCGTACACTTTGCCCACTTCCACTTCGGCGGTGATTTCTTCGATGCGTTTTTTCGCCGCATCGCCTGCTTCTTGAGTAGTCGCAGCGATAGTGATGGTACCGTCTTCAGCGATGTTGATTTCAGTACCGGTTTCAGCAGTAATCGAACGAATGGTTTCACCGCCTTTACCAATCACATCACGGATTTTGTCTTGGTTGATTTTCATGGTGAACAAGCGTGGCGCGTGTGCAGACAGCTCTTGTGGACCTGCAACGGCGGCTTTCATCTGATCCAAGATGTGCAAACGTGCTTCTTTGGCTTGAGCCAAAGCGATTTGCATGATTTCTTTGGTAATACCTTGGATTTTGATGTCCATTTGCAGCGCGGTCACACCTTCGGTTGTACCAGCTACTTTAAAGTCCATATCGCCCAAGTGATCTTCATCGCCCAAGATGTCGGTCAGGACTGCAAATTTGTTGTTGTCCAAAATCAGACCCATGGCGATACCGGCAACGTGTGCTTTCAAAGGCACACCGGCAGACAACAGGCTCAAGCAGCCGCCGCAGACGGAAGCCATAGAGGAAGAGCCGTTGGATTCGGTAATTTCAGAAACCACGCGCATGGTGTAGCTGAAATCTTCAGGTTCCGGCAATACGGCCAACAATGCACGTTTAGCCAAGCGGCCGTGACCGATTTCACGACGTTTTGGTGCACCTACGCGACCCACTTCACCGGTAGAGTATGGTGGGAAGTTGTAGTGCAGCATGAAGCGGTCGGTGTATTCGCCGGACAGTGCATCAATGATCTGCTCGTCGCGTGAAGTGCCCAAAGTTGCAACCGCCAAAGCTTGGGTTTCGCCACGGGTAAACAGTGCAGAACCGTGAGTGCGCGGCAATACGCCGGTTTGAATGTTCAACGGACGAACAGTGCGGGTGTCGCGACCGTCGATACGCGGTTGGCCGTCCAAAATTTGGCTGCGGACGACATCGGCTTCCAAATGTTTGAAAATACCTTTGATTTCGTTGGCTGCCAAAGTGTCGGTTTCTTCGGTGATCAACGCTTCTTTTACAGCATTCCAAGCTTCGTCCAATTTGGCAGAACGCGCTTGTTTTTGACGGATTTTGAACGCTTCTTTAATGGTTTCGCCGGCAATTTCGCGTACTTTGGCAACCAATTCTTCATTGGTTTCAGGAGCTTTCCAATCCCAAACTTCTGGGTTGACTTCGTCGGCAAACTCATTGATGGCATTAATGGCCACTTGCATTTGATCGTGACCGTAAACAACCGCACCCAACATTACTTCTTCAGACAAGATGTCGGCTTCGGATTCCACCATCAACACGGCTTTAGAAGTACCGGCAACAACCAAGTCCAATTGTGATTTAGCCAATTCGGCTTTAGTCGGGTTCAGAACGTACACGCCGTTTACATAACCCACGCGTGCCGCACCAATCGGACCAGCAAACGGTACACCGCTCAACACCAGCGCGGCAGATGCACCCAACATTGCAGGAATGTCAGAATCAATTTCAGGGTCAACAGACACCACCATCGCTACGATTTGGATGTCGTGGTAGAAACCTTCGGGGAACAGAGGACGAATCGGACGGTCGATCAGACGGCTGGTCAGGATTTCTTTTTCGCTTTGTTTGCCTTCGCGTTTGAAGAAACCGCCGGGGATTTTACCTGCTGCGTAAGTACGCTCGAGGTAATCGACAGTCAGAGGGAAGAAGTCTTGGCCTTCTTTCACTTCTTTGTTGGTGGTAACGGCAACCAAAACAACGGTATCGCCCATGGATACTTTAACGGCAGCTGCGGCTTGGCGAGCGATTTCGCCGGTTTCCAAAGTAACGGTTTGATTACCGTATTGGAAGGTCTTAACGTGTTTATTGAACATTATTGTTCCTTTCAAAATACCGCACTGCTAAAACACTAATAATGCACACTAAAATCCGAATGTGCATAGTTAGGGTTTCAGACCGTGCGGCAGGTTATAAACAAGCTTTCAGACGGCCTTTAAGACGCTGAAAACAACTCTCGATTATAAAGGCAACCATCCTTAAAATCCAGTATTTATACAATGAAAAGGCCGTCTGAAACATATCCTTTTCAGACGGCCTTCAAACTTAAAAATCAATCCTGAGTCAGCAAAGTCAATGCTTCCTGATATTTTTCGACTGTTTTCTGAATTACATCGGCGGGCACTTTAGGCGCAGGCGCTTTTTTGTTCCAACCGCTTTGCTCCAACCAGTCGCGGACAAACTGCTTGTCAAAAGACGGCGGGTTGGTACCGACTTTGTATTGGTCTGCAGGCCAAAAACGACTGGAGTCAGGCGTTAATACTTCATCCATCAAAGTCAACGCACCTTCTTCATCCAAACCAAATTCAAACTTGGTATCACAAATGATAATACCGCGGGATTTCGCATATTCAGCCGCTTCTGTATAAAGCTGAATCGCTTTGGCGCGCACTTCCGCCGCCAATTCTTTTCCGATAATGCGTTCGCATTCTTCAAAGCTGATGTTTTCATCATGATCGCCAACTGCGGCTTTGGTCGATGGCGTAAAAATCACTTCAGGCAGTTGTTGCGCTTCCTGCATACCTTCAGGCAGTTGAATGCCGCAGACAGAACCGGTTTTTTGATAATCTTTCCAACCGCTGCCTGCCAGATAACCACGCACAATGGCCTCCACTTTCACCGGAGTGAGTTTTTTAGCCACGACGGCGCGTTTCTCCAAAGCTTTAGCTTCGTTTTCAGGCAAAACATCGTAAACCGTCTGACCGGTAAAATGGTTAGGCATGATATGAGCCAGTTTTTTAAACCAAAAATTGGAAATCTGCGTCAGAATCTCTCCTTTACCCGGAATCGGATCATCCAAAATCACATCGAATGCAGACAGACGGTCGGAAGCAACCATCAACATACGTTTATCGTCAATTTCGTACAAATCGCGGACTTTGCCGGAGTAGATTTTTTTCAAGCTGATTTCAGACATTTCGGGTATCTCTTAGGTAGACAGAAGAATGCAGTATTTTAGCCCAATTTGGAATTTTTCGTCAGATTGTTTACAAAATAAAGGCCGTCTGAAACCTTATAGCTCGGTTTCAGACGGCCTTAGACTTTGATTTTAGGGATAAATCCTAAAAACTATCATCCTATCAGATGGCAGGAGCCTGAGTCTGATCTTGGATTTGGTTCACAGCAGACAGAGAGTAGTAGTCGCCGTGGCCGGTTACTTGGTAAGTGCTACCGTCAGCAAACTTGAAGTTTTCAACTTTGTGATCGTTACCGGTGAACCAGTCATCGATGGTGATGCTGTCGTTAGTACCGACAGAAACAGTCAGGTTAGCACCAGATTTGCTCAGCAATACGTCGGAAGCTGCAACGCCTTTACCGAACAACAGGGTGTCATTACCACTTTCTTCACGGATGGTGTCATGACCGTAACCTTTGTCGAAGAAGTAAGTGTCGTTACCGGTACCGCCGATCAGGATGTCGTTGCCGACACCGCCGTCGAGGTAGTCGTTACCGTCTTTACCAACCAGACAGTCGTCGCCGGCCAAACCGTACAGATGGTTGTTGCCGCCGTTACCTTCGATGTTGTTGTTCAAAGAGTTACCGGTACCGTTCAGGTTTTGCATACCTTGCAAAATCAGGTTTTCAACGTGATCGGTCAGGGTGTAGTCGATAACGGTACGAACAGTATCGATACCGGCTTGTGCATTGCCGTACTCGATAACTTGGTCGTTGGCATTGTCAACGAAGTAAACATCGTTACCGTCGCCACCGCGCATGATGTCAGCACCTGAACCACCGTTCAGGTAGTCGTTACCGGCACCACCTTGCAGGTAGTCTTTACCTTCTTCACCGTACAGAGAGTCACCGTCAGCATCACCGTAAATGGTGTCGTTACCAGCACCGGCGTAGATTACGTCTGTGCCATTGCCGCCGTAAATGATGTCTTCGCAAGCAGTACCATAAATGGTATCTTTAGCATCAGTACCGCGGATAACGTTGCCGTCTTTGCAGTCTTCAGCTCTGATGACATTACCTGGGTTTTTGTCTTCGTGACCGTATGAGTTGTTTTGGTTATGGTCGTCAACACAGTCTTTGCAGTCTGGCTCTGGCTTAGGCTCAGGTTTTGGTTCTG
>NZ_KV835849.1:242953-280033 GCF_001838135.1 Neisseria sp. HMSC078H04 | reverse complement strand
GGTTTTGGTTCTGGCTTAGGCTCAGGTTTTGGTTGTGGTTTTGGTTGTGGTTTTGGTTCTGGTTGCGGTTCTGGCTGTGGCTCAGGTTTAGGCTCAGGTTTTGGTTGAGGCTTAGGCTGAGGTTTAGGCTGAGGTTTTGGACATGGGATCGGTTTGATTGGATCGCAGTTGTAAGGTGGGCAAGCCGGAACACATTTGTAGTTAGGAGTTTTTGCCGGTGGGCAGAAAGCCGCAATAGCAGAAACCAAACCAGTTACCGCATTAACTACTGACACGCCGACGCTGGCAATGCTAGCGATGCTGCCGATAGAAACAGAAGATTTCGCTGCAGGAGCGCAGTAGTAAGAAGAGTAGGAAGCCTTAGGCGCAGGAGCGCAGTAAGAACTAACCAGGGGTCTAGCATAATACCCCCCGTAACAGTATGCCATAATAATTACTCCCAAAATAGTTAATAAAGATATCGAGCTAGCGGAACGAGCAAATCCGCCCTTGCTCAATTATTATTTTAGTAATATTTTTCAAAATATTTACTCAAAAATATCAAACGGTAGAATTTGCCGACAAAAGGACGGAGTTTCGCCTGTTTTTAAATTCCATTATCCTAGCAACAATAAAAACATTAACATTGATTCACACTCTCTCAAACAGCATAGATCCTTTATCTATCTTATTAAAAGCTAAACTTTAACTCTAGTTATAGTAAACAAACATAATACCAATAAGCGGTTATTATTATGGATAGATAATATCGACAATTTGCCCAAATACAGTCGCCTCTGCATTTTGTTCTACGCCAATAATGTGAATTTGTCGTATTTACACTATAATGACACGAATACCTATTTAACAGCTATCAGAGGAGATACTCAACCATGCGTACTTTATTGACCGGAGCCAAAGGCCAGCTTGCCCGTTGTCTGCGCGACCGCCTGCCCGAAGATTGGGAACTGATTGCTACCGATTCTACTTCGCTGGACATTACCGATACCGAAGCCGTGCATCACATGATCAAAAATTTCCAACCAGATGCCATCGTTAATGCCGCGGCTTACACTGCCGTCGATAAAGCAGAAGAAAACGCAGAGGCTGCTTTTGCCGTCAACGCAACCGCTGTTCACAACCTGGCCGCAGCTGCCCGCGCCGCACACGCCCGCTTTATCCATATTTCCACTGATTATGTATTCGACGGCGAAGGCAAACGCCCTTACCGCGAAACCGACTACACCAATCCGCACAGTACTTACGGTCAATCCAAAGTTGCAGGCGAGCTTTTGGCTTTAGCCGCGCATCCGGAAAGTACAATCGTCCGTACTTCATGGCTGTTTAGCGAATACGGCAGCAATTTCGTCAAAACCATGTTGCGCCTTGCCAAAGAACGCGACTCCCTCTCCATCGTTCATGACCAAACCGGTTGCCCTACTTATGCAGGCGACTTGGCTCATGCCATCATCAGTTTACTGCAACAGCCTACCTCCCCACGCGGCATCTTCCATTACTGTGGCAATAAATCGGCAACATGGTACGAATTTACCAAAGCCATCTTTCAGACGGCCCACCAATTAGACGACAGCTTCCGCATTCCGGAACTGAACGCAATCACCACCGAACAATACCCCCTACCCGCTCCTCGTCCGGCATACAGCATTATGGATTGCTCACGCCTAGAGACCGAATTTGGTATCAAGCCGTCCGACTGGCAAAAAGCCCTGCGCGAAATTCTCCGCAAAATCGACTGATAAGCTGATCCATCTATATCAAGGCCGTCTGAAAACACATTTTCAGACGGCCTTTTTGTTTCTTTTATATATATCAAAAGCTTTATCTATCCAGTCTGTCATTTGAAAAGTGCTACAATAGCCGTTTATTTTATTTTTCAGACGGCCTGACAATATGTGCAACCATCATCCCAAACATTCACACGATAATGACACCATCCGCATCCGCGGCGCGCGCACGCATAATTTGAAAAATGTCGATTTGGACATTCCGCGCCACAAGCTCGTGGTGGTAACAGGATTGTCAGGCAGCGGCAAATCGTCGCTGGCGTTTGATACTTTGTATGCAGAAGGCCAACGCCGTTATGTTGAAAGCCTTTCTGCCTATGCGCGCCAGTTTTTGCAGATGATGGACAAGCCCGATGTCGACTTAATTGAAGGCTTATCGCCCGCGATTTCCATCGAGCAGAAATCCACCAGCCACAACCCGCGTTCCACCGTCGGCACGGTAACGGAAATCCACGATTACCTGCGCCTTTTATTCGCCCGTGTCGGTACGCCGCATTGCCCCGAACACAAGCTACCGCTGTCGAGCCAAACCGTATCGCAGATGGTCGATGCCGTATTGAAACTGCCGGAAGACACGCGCGTGATGATTCTTGCGCCGGCAGTACGCGAGCGTAAGGGCGAGTTTGTCGATTTCTTTGCCGACTTGCAGGCGCAGGGCTTTGCGCGTGTACGCGTGGACGGCGAAGTCTATCAGTTGGACGAAGTACCGAAGCTGGAAAAAAACATCAAGCACAACATCGACGTCGTCATCGACCGCGTGAAAGTAAAAGCCGACATTAAACAACGACTGGCGGAAAGTTTTGAAACCGCGCTACGCCACGGCAACGAGCGCGCGTTGGCAATGGAAATGGACAGCGGCGAAGAGCATTGGTTTTCCGCACGTTTCGCCTGCCCCGTATGTTCATACAGCCTGCCCGAGTTAGAGCCGCGCCTGTTTTCCTTCAACAACCCTATGGGTTCCTGCCCGACTTGCGACGGCTTGGGCAACACCAATTTCTTCGACCCCGAAAAAGTGGTCGCCCATCCCGAATTATCCTTAGCCGCAGGCGCGATTGACGGCTGGGATAAGCGCAACCAATTCTATTTCCAAATGATTCAATCGCTTGCACATCATTATAAATTTGATGTCAGCACCGCTTGGGAAACCCTACCGGAAAAAGTCAGAAAAATTGTCTTGCACGGCTCGGGCAAAGAAGTCATTGATTTTACTTACCTGTCCGAACGCGGCACCACCTTCAACCGCAGCCATGCCTTCGAAGGTATCATCCCCAATCTCGAACGCCGCTACCGCGAAACTGACAGCGAAACCGTGCGCGAAAAACTGCGTGAATACCAAAACCACCGCGCCTGCCCGAGCTGCGGCGGCGCACGTTTGCGCAAAGAAGCGCGCTACGTTTACGTCGGTGGCGAACCGTTGCACGAAGTCTCCGCCTGGCCGCTGACTAAAACCCACCAATTCTTTGAAACGCTGGATTTGGACGGCAACAAAAAACAAATCGCCGAAAAAATCCTCAAAGAAATCACCGAGCGGCTCGGCTTTCTGATTAATGTCGGGCTGGATTACCTGAATTTAAGCCGCTCCGCCGAAACCCTCTCTGGCGGCGAAGCCCAGCGCATCCGCCTCGCCAGCCAAATCGGCAGCGGCCTGACCGGCGTGATGTACGTTTTGGACGAACCCTCCATCGGTTTGCACCAGCGCGACAACGACCGCCTGCTCGCCACCCTCAAACGCCTGCGCGATTTGGGCAACAGCGTGATTGTGGTCGAACACGACGAAGACGCCATCCGCGAAGCCGATTTCGTCGTCGATATGGGCCCCGGCGCAGGTGAACACGGCGGCAACGTACTGATTGCCGACACCCCCGAAAACGTTGCAAAATGCGAAAAATCCGTTACCGGGCAATACCTCAGCGGCAAAAAAACCATTGCCGTGCCGTCTGAACGCACGCCCGTCAATCCCGAGCGGATGCTTGTCCTCAAAGGCGCGCGCGGCAACAACCTCAAAAACGTTACCCTCGAACTGCCGCTCGGGTTAATTACCTGTATCACCGGCGTATCCGGCAGCGGCAAATCCACCCTGATTAACGACACCCTCGCCAAAATCACCGCCCGCGAACTCAACCGCGCCCAAGAAGAACCCGCCCCATACGACGACATCCGCGGCCTCGAACACCTCGACAAAGTCATCAACGTCGACCAATCCCCCATCGGCCGCACCCCGCGCTCTAACCCAGCCACCTACACCGGCCTGTTCACCCCCATCCGCGAACTCTTCGCCGGTGTCCCCCTCTCGCGCGAACGCGGCTACAACGTCGGCAGATTCTCCTTCAACGTCAAAGGCGGCCGCTGCGAAGCCTGCCAAGGCGACGGCGTGATTAAAGTCGAAATGCACTTCCTGCCCGACGTGTACGTCCCCTGCGAAGTCTGCCACGGCAAACGCTACAACCGCGAAACCCTCGAAATCCAATACAAAGGCAAAAACATCAGCCAAGTCCTCGACATGACCGTCGAAGAAGCCCGCGAATTTTTCGACGCCGTCCCCACCGTATCGCGCAAACTGCAAACCCTGATGGACGTAGGCCTCGGCTACATCCGCCTCGGCCAATCCGCCACCACCCTCTCCGGCGGCGAAGCCCAGCGCGTCAAACTCGCCTTGGAACTCTCCAAACGCGACACCGGCAGAACGCTCTACATCCTCGACGAACCCACCACCGGCCTGCACTTCGCCGATATCGCCTTACTGCTGGAAGTCATAGGCCGTCTGAAAGGTAAAGGCAACTCGATAGTGATTATCGAGCATAATCTTGACGTTATAAAAACAGCTGATTATATTGTCGACTTAGGGCCGGAAGGCGGCAATGGAGGGGGAAGAATTATTGCTTCAGGTAGCCCTGAACAGGTGGCAAAGGTTAAGGGGAGTTATACTGGGAAGTATTTGAAAGTGGTTTTATAATTTCAATATTGATAAGGAAACATAAATGGAATTTAAGGATATCGAATTTGGCAAAGCATCAGGAGAAACAGAGGGATCTCGTTATCCAGAATTGCTAAAAAAAGCCTATTTAGATTATAAAAACATATACCAAGAAATTGAATCTGGTAACAATTTCCTTGTATTAGGTCATAAAGGATGCGGTAAATCAGCCATTGCAGAAAAACTACGTTTAGAAGCAAAAGAAAAACGAGTTTCTGTCATTAGATTGCAAGAATTCCCTTTTAAATCTTTTGGAAAGATTTTTTCAGGTCAAGCTGAACCAGAAGCCAAATACCCAACATCTTGGTCTTGGCTACTTCTATTGGCAATAATTGATGAACTAAGACATGATCATGGGGCAAGAGATGCAGTAAATATTGAGTACAATAAAGCTATTGATAAACTTGATGAGTTTGGACTTCTTTCATCATCAGATTTAAAAAGTGTTGCGGTAAAATCTAGTAAAAAAGAATTTAAAATTCAAATCCCTAAAATTTTAGAGTATTCTACCGCTGGTTCAACTCAAAGCAACTCATATGAAACAATTTTTACGGATTTAGTTTCTTTTTTAAAAGAATTAGTTATCAGTTATTCTACTGAGGGTGGTCTAATTCTAATAATTGATGGTTTAGATGATATTCTAACTTCTAGAGAAGTACAATATCAAGCTCTATCAGCACTAATTTTTGAAGCTGAGAAGCTTAATTTATTATTTTTTTCTAACAAAAAAAAAATTCATATCGTTATCCTTTGTCGAACTGAACTATATGAAAAACTACCAAACCCAAATAAAAATAAATTAAGAAAAGACTTTGGATTTGAATTAAACTGGTATCAAGATACTGATTATGCCGAAGGGTCTAACTTAGTAAAACTAGTAAACTTAAGAGCAAAATTATCTTTTAATAAAGAAATTGATATTTTTAAGAATTTTTTTCCTGATACTATTAAAGGAAAGCCATCTCTGCAATATTTACTAGAGATGACAAGACATACACCTCGAGACTTTATTAGCATGATGAACTGCTTAAAAGAAATTGAGACAAATGGAAAATTCACAGAAAACCTTATCATGCAAGGACTAAAAAGATATTCAATAGACTATTTTGAACCTGAGATACGTGATGAAATTGTTGGTTACATCGATATTCATGATTATGAAAGGTTCTATGAAATAATAAGCAAAATTAAACAAAGAGAATTTCCCTATAGTAAATTAAAAGAAATAAGTGAAGTTTCCAAATTAACTGAAGATAATCTGAAAAAGTTGATGAATGTTTTATACGATTGTGGGGCAATCGGAAATAAGTGGAGCAATGGAACATCTAATAGATATGAATTTAAATTTAGAAATAAAAATTCACACTTTAATTCTACTTATACAGTTGTTTTACACAAAGGATTATGGAAGGCATTAAATTTAATATAACTCCTTAGCAGACCGTAGCCTGTAACCCCCCCCGCGTGCGTGGCTGCGCCACACCCTACGCATAAATTTCAAATTCTTTGTGATTCATTTGTAGGGTGTGTGCGGTACGCACGCACGCGGTTATTCGATTGATGGCTTTCTGTTGTCAATTCCACTTAGTTAAAACTAACGCTTTCAGACGGCATAAGAAATGGCCGTCTGAAAATTGAAAATGTTCTATCTAAAACAACCACCTTGATTCACACAACAAAAAACGGATTCCAAATCATTGGAATCCGTTTTTCTGTAAAGCTTAGCCGTATTATTTAGCTTCTTCTTTAGCGTCTTCAGCAGCTTCTTTGGCATCTTCCGCTGCGTCTTTTGCTTCTTCTTTAGCCTCTTCAGCGGCATCTTTGGCTTCTTCGGCTTTTTCTTCAGGAGTTTCTGCAGCAGGAACGCCTTTCAAAGCGTCCAAAGAAGTTTTACAGGTTGCATCGCGTTGGTCTGCTGGCAGGTTTTTCAACGCTTCTTTGGTTTGTTCGAAAGATTTTTGCATCATGTCTTTGGTTGCGGCATCTACGTCTTTAGTTGCTTCGGCAAATGCTTTTTCGTACTCATCACAAACGGCAGAAGAAGATGAGCCTGAACCGTCGCCACATGCTGACAGGGACAGGGCTGCCAATAAAGCTGCCAATAAAGCTGATGTTTTCATGTGTCTCTCGCTTTTTTAAATTTAGGTTAAAGGATGTTATATGTTAATTCATTATATGAAGACGTCAAGAGTTTTTGTTTATTTTAATCAAAACTATATCATTGAAAGAGCCTGCCTATCTCAACATAATCAAGGCCGTCTGAAGTTTCAGACGGCCTTATGCTTGAAGTAATCTTTTTTTCAACGATTACGCCGCTTTACGGTGATAATGTCTGAGCGCATGCTCTTTGCGCCGTCCGCTACTGAATGCGGATACGCGTTTCAGATAGCCGATGACACGGGTGCCGTAGTCGATGTCGTGGCTGCCACAGGCAGAGCAGGCGTGCAGGGTGCGTTTGTCGATATGGCCGCATTCGTTGCAAATGGTGATGCGCACGTTCACGCAGAAGTAGTTGCAGCCGGTTTGCGCGGCGATGTCCAAGAGCGAACGGTAGCCGGATTCGGGCAGGGCTTCGTCGAGGTTTAGATGCAGCGCGGAGCCGCCGTCGAGCCAGTCCACCAGTTCCTTGCCGTGCAGCAGGAATTTGTCGAGCGCGTTGATTTCTTCGTCTTCGACGACGTAGAAATAGGAGTTGTAGCATTCGCGGCTGACTTTGTAGCCATCGGCTTTGTCCCATTTGGCGTTTTTCACGCCGAGGTTTTCGGCAGGGACAAACTCGGTGTTGAATTTCACGCCGTAGTGTTTGCTGGCGGCTTGGTTGGCTTCGAATATGGTTTTCAGACGGCCTTGGACGAAGTTGATGTAGTCGTCGTTGTAGCCGACTTTGATGCCTTGCGATTCGGCGGCTTCCGCCATGCCGTTGATGCCGATGGTGAGGAACTGTTTGTCCAGTGTGATAAAGCCTGCATCGTAAACGGGCAGCATTCCGGCGGCTTGGTATTCTTCCATCAGTTTGCGGTAGGCGTATTGGTATTTGTGGATTTTAGCGACTTCGGCGGCAAGGTCGCGCCCGTCTTGCTCCAGCCGGTTCATGTTGATGGTGATGACGTTGATGGAACCGGTCGCTACGCCGCCTGCGCCGAGGGTGTAGCTGAAGGTGCGGTCTTCAATGGCGTTGCGCAGTCGGCAACAGGAAGCCAACGAGTCGGGGTTGTCGGAAAGATAGACGAAGAAGGAATTTCCCTCCGCCAACTCTTTCGCCATTTCGTCGGCAAACACGGTGTCTTTGCATTTGCCGCCGTCGGTCAGCATCGCGGCGGTAACGACGGGGAAGGTCAAAACGGCTTTGGTGCGCTCCTGATTGAACCATTTGAGGAAGAAGTTTTGCAGCTTCGCTACGCTCGCCCACACCGGTTTGCTGAAATCGGGGAAGACGAAATCGCCGAACATCGCGTCGAAATAGTATTGATCGTAAACGGAAATATTCCAGAATACGCTCTGATAACCGCGCGCGGCGGCGGGCTGGTTGATGCTGTACACCACCTGCTGCATGTGGTTGGCAATTTCTTTGCCGTGGGTTTCCAAATAATCGTCGCCGTAGTCTTTGCGGGCGAAGTAGTCGAAATAAGTCAGAAATTCCACCGTTGCCACCGCGCCGGCAAATTGCGCGCTGATGGCAAACACCAAGTTGATAAACGAACCGCAAAACGAAGCCAGATGTTGCGGCGCCTTAGATTCGCCGCCGAGTTTGCTTAAGCCGTCGAGCAGGAAGGGATACAGCGTAACCGACACACAATAAGGCTTGAGGCTGGTTTCGTCGTGCACATAAATCTCGTGCGCCTCAATCTGGCGGATGTATTCGTCGGCAACGTATTGGTCGAAAATTTCGGCGATTTTGCGCGACACTTGGGCGCGGTTAATCTGCACGAAAAAGTCTTTCATGATTTCCGCTTCCATCGTGGCGATGTTTTTCTGGGTAACGTTGGCATTGGCGTCCATTTTCGAGCCGTCCGCCGCGTTTTGCGCGCTGATGTAGTCGCGCATGAATTGTAGTTTTCCGTTTAACTGTTCGGGATGCAGCCGAATCATGTTAATTCTCCTGTATGGTTTGGTTGATTTATTAAACAATGACGGTTGGGCCGTCTGAAACATCGCTGTCAGCGAATACAATAAATTCAATTTAAATCAGTGCAATACAGCACCGGGCTAAATTGAAGCCACTGGAAACACTTTAGGAGCGGGTTTGTCTTTGACAAACAAGCGGTTCAACACTTCGCCCGTGCGCAAATCGATAAACTTCTGATTGGTTGTCGGACTGTCCAAGCCGCCCAGCTCCATCTGCCAGCGGCCGGTTTTCAGATACGTCAGATAAGGCAGGATACCGTTTGAAACCGCTTCCAGCTCCTCACGCTCCAAGCCGGTGTACAAACAGGCTTTCAAACCCGCCTGCGTCACGATGCCCAACATTTTCTGCAAGGCTTCCGGCTGCCATTCCCCGCCCATAAACAACACGCAGCTGATTAATCCGCGATAGCGTTTCAGACGGCCTTTCAAATAATCCCCGGTCAATTCCGTGCCAATGCCCTCTTTCCATGTATCGGCACTGTGGCAACCTTTGCAACGCAGCGGACAGCCGGAAAACAGAAACGCCAGCGACACTTCGCCCGGCACCTCCTGCCATACAATTTGCTCGATTGTAAATTTCAAACCGCTCATCGCAATGCCATAAAACACAAGATATGGTGTGCATTAAAACACAATACTACTAGATATGGTATTTTTATTTAACAATGTATTTTACTCATATAATAGATTTTTATTATTTATCTAATTGTCTATTACTATAAAATAGCAGTTTTAAACCAATAAAAAGGCCGTCTGAACACGATTCAGACGGTCTGTAATTAAAAAAAGAAAAGCAAACTCCGTTATAACAAAGACGGTTTTAACAAATCAAAAAAGGCCGTCTGAAATCATCTTTCAGACGGCCTCAATTTCAGGTTTTAGCCCCGATTCGAGCCTTTAACCATATCCATCAAAAACAATCGGCAATCCAAGTTGCCATTGAACAATGGAATTTTACGCTTCGGAGAAAGGCGCATAAATTTCGGCATATCGCGATCGCCGGTCAACATTCCGGCAAGCCAGCCTGCGTAATGCTGTTTCAACCATGTGCCCAGTTGCGGATAAAGCGCCTGCAAAGCCTGAATTTCGGCAAGGCGCACACCATAAGGCGGATTGGAAATCATAATGCCGTGTTCGCCGTTCGGTCGCGCAGCCTGCGCATCTTTCACGTCAAAGCGGATGAAATTATCCACTTCGGCGGCTTGGGCATTAGCTAGTGCGGCACGAATCATATAACGGTCGTTGTCACTGCCGGAAATGGGCGCGGCGGCCGGTTTGATTTGTTTTTCAGCTTCACGGCGCAGGGCTTGCCATTTTTCTTGGTCGAAGTTTTGCAGTTTTTCAAAACCGAAATGGCGCATCAAGCCCGGCGCACGGTGTGTCGCAATCCATGCTGCCTCAATGACAATTGTGCCGCTGCCGCAAAACGGGTCTTGGAAAGGCTGCGTACCGTCGTAGCCTGCCAAAAGCAGCAAACCTGCCGCCAAGTTCTCCCTCAATGGCGCTTCGCCGGTATCCTGACGATAGCCGCGTTTGAAGAGTGCTTCGCCGGAAGTATCGATAAAGATTTCTACATTGCGCTCATCGATAAAGGCATGAATGCGGATATCGGGGTTGATTTTGCCCACGCTCGGACGCGCATCATAAATATCGCGGAAGGCATCGCAGACGGCATCTTTGATTTTCAAACCGACAAAATCCAAGCTTTTCACATTGGCGCGTTTGCCTTCGACTTTGACCTTGAAGGTCTGTTCCAGCTTAAACCAACCTGTCCAATGCAGATTTCGTGCTAGTTTGTAGATATCGTGTTCGTTGCGATAACCGCCTTTAGTCAAACGCAGCAAAACGCGGCTGGCAACGCGCGAATGCAGGTTGATGCGATACACCTGCTCCATCGTGCCTTTACATGCCACGCCGCCGTC
Source organism: Neisseria sp. HMSC078H04 (assembly GCF_001838135.1). Classification (NCBI taxonomy): domain Bacteria; kingdom Pseudomonadati; phylum Pseudomonadota; class Betaproteobacteria; order Neisseriales; family Neisseriaceae; genus Neisseria; species Neisseria sp. HMSC078H04. The sequence continues at coordinate 269,228 of NZ_KV835849.1, read as the reverse complement.
AACAGCGCGGATATCCTGACATACCATGCGTTCGAGTTCCTGCGTCAAAGGCGCTTCCAAACCACGAGGACAAGTGATAAAAAGTGAATAAACCGTCATATAAAACCTTTCCGGGTAGAGCTATCCGAACCACTCGGATAACAAATAAAAACAATATTATAGCTGAAAAACCAAAGGCCGTCTGAAACTTCAGACGGCCTTTGAACAAAGCTTGCTTAGTGATCCAAACTGTCGGTTTCCACCTTAACCGCTTTATCGGTTTTATCTTCCGGCAAAACCAAGTTCAACAATACCGCCATAATACCGCCTGCGGAAATTGAGTTTTGGAACAATACAGGCAGGTTTTTGAACACTTCCGGCTCAAATGCCACGCCTAAACCCAAACCGACAGAAGTAGCCGCGATGACCGCTTCACGACGGCGAATACCATGGCTGACCAAAATCCGCACGCCGGCAATCGCAATCAGGCCAAACATCAACACCATCGCGCCACCCAAAACAGGACTTGGAATCGTGGTAAACGCGCGACCGATGACAGGGAACAAGCCCAACAATACCAAAATCGCTGCAATATATTTGCCCACATGGCGCGAAGCCACGCCGGTCATTTGAATCACGCCGTTATTTTGCGCAAAAGTGGTCAGCGGCAAAGAACCCAACGCAGTCGCAATCACAGACACCAAACCATCTGCCAATACGCCGCCGCGCAGACGTTTGGTGTATTCCTCACCCTCAATCGGCTGCTCGGAGACCATTGCTGTCGCCGTCAAATCGCCCACTGCCTCAAATACGCTCAACAAGAAAATCGCACCGGCGACAATAAACGCGTGCCAATCAAATGCGAAACCATATTTAAACGGAACAGGCAGGGTAATCAGCGGCAGATTTTGCAGGGCGGAAAAATCCACTTTGCCCAAAAACAGCGCAACGATATACCCGACGATCAAACCCACCGCGATGCCGCTCATGCGCAGCAATGGATTCTTCAAGCAGTTGAAAACCAACACAATCAGCAACACCAGCGATGCCAGACCTAAGTTTTCCATCGAGCCGAACGTACCGTCTGCTTTCGCACCGAAGCCGCCGCCGAAATCGGTAATGCCGACATGCACCAAACTCAAGCCGATCAGCATGACGACCACTCCGCTTACAGTCGGCGTAATCACTTTTTTCAGATAAGGCAAAAGCCAAGCGGAGAAGCACACCAAAAACGCGCCGACAAAGGACACGCCCAAGAGCGTTGAAATCATCGTATCTTCAGTCAAGCCGCCCTCTTTCATGCCGGTACCGAGCGCAATCATTACGGTAACAAAAGAGAAGTTGACCGACTGAATCGACAACATACCCGAACCGACCGGCCCGAAACGGTTGACCTGCAAATAAGTACCGACACCGGAAGCCACCATCGCCATCGACACCAAATAAGCCGTCATTTCAACCGGCAGCTCCAACGCCCCGCCGACAATCAGTGCCGGAGTAATCATCGGAACAAAAATCGCCAGAAGGTGCGTAACCGCACTCAACAACGCATTCCCAAACGGCGGCTTATCTTCCAAACCATAAACCAAATCAAGCGATTCCGCCTGTTTTTCAGTCATTCCGGCCATGTTGAACCTTCTCTCAAGAATCGTTAAAAAATATTAAGATGCGTATTTTAACCAATTTGAAATGTATCAGCAAATTCAAAACCATCAGGCCGTCTGAAAGTTCCGCCCAGCCGTTTTCAGACGGCCTCAAACCGCCTTAACACATTTTAATTCTTGACATCATTTTTTCATCTCAAAACAAACAAACCAATGATTTAAAAATGTATTATTCATTAAGATAATGACAAGTCACCATTAAACGGCAAAGCCTCATAGCGGATATGTTTCACACAAACAACAAAGTAAGCTACAATCCACTGCATAATTCACCCACACCATAAAATTAAAGGTTTCCGTATGTTAAAAGGCAGTCTGGTTGCCCTGATTACTCCGATGAATCAAGACGGCAGCATCAACTACGAACAACTTCATGACTTAATCGACTGGCACATTGAAAACGGCACCGACGGCATCGTCGCAGTCGGCACTACCGGCGAGTCAGCCACCCTGCCTGTCGAAGAACATTTGGCCGTTATTGAAGCCACTGTCAAACACGTCAATAAGCGCGTTCCCGTTATCGCCGGCACAGGCGCCAACAATACTGTCGAAGCCATCGCCCTTTCCAAAGCTGCCGAGCAAGCCGGTGCGGACTACACCTTATCTGTTGTTCCCTACTACAACAAACCTTCGCAAGAAGGCATTTACCAACATTTCAAAGCCATCGCCGAAGCCACTTCGATTCCGATGATTATCTATAATGTTCCCGGCCGTACCGTCGTCAGCATGAGCAACGACACTATTTTGCGTTTGGCCGAGATTCCGAATATCGTCGGTGTGAAAGAAGCCAGCGGCAATATTGGCAACAACATCGAATTGATCAACAGCGTTCCTGAAGGTTTTGCCGTGTTCTCCGGCGACGACCCTACCGGCCTGCCTTTCATGCTGTGTGGCGGTCATGGCGTGGTAACCGTTGCAGCCAACGTTGCACCGAAACTCTTTGCCGATATGTGCCGAGCCGCCCTTGAGGGCGATATTGCGACCGCCCGTCGTCTAAACGAGCAACTTATCCCAATTTATAACACCATGTTCTGCGAGCCCAGCCCGGCCGCGCCCAAATGGGGCCTGAGCTTATTGGGCAAATGCGAACCCCATGTTCGTCTGCCTTTGGTAGCACTGACCGAAGCCGGTCAAGCCAAAGTCCGAGCCGCTCTGGAAAAATCAGGACAAATCTGATCCGGAAATAAGGCCGTCTGAATCCCAAACACCCCTTTCAGACGGCCTCCCTGTTAAGAACTTCATCCACAGGAAAACAAGATGACCTATATCAAACCCATCGTAGTAGCCTTCGCCCTGATTAGCATGACTGCCTGTTCCGGCAGCAAAAAAGAACAACCCAAACTCGACTATCAAAGTCAATCTCACCGCCTGGTCAAACTGGAAGTACCACCTGATTTGAACAACCCAGACCAAGGCAACCTCTATCAATTACCGGCAGGCAGCGGCGCCGTCCGCGCCAGCGACTTCAACAAACGCCGCACTCAGGCCGTACAACAACCTGCCAATGCAGAAGTTTTGAAATCCGTTAAAGGCGTACGCCTTGAGCGTGACGGCAACCAACGCTGGTTGGTTGTCGATGGCAAATCACCTCGCGAAATTTGGCCTTTGCTGAAAGTGTTCTGGCAAGAAAACGGTTTCGACATCAAATCTGAAGAACCTGCCATCGGCCAAATGGAAACCGAGTGGGCAGAAAACCGAGCCAAAATCCCTCAAGACAGCCTGCGCCGCCTGTTGGACAAAGTCGGCTTGGGCGGCATCTACTCTACCAGCGAACGCGACAAATTCATCATCCGCATCGAACAAGGTAAAAACGGTTCGACCGACATCTTCTTCGCCCACAAAGGCATGAAAGAAGTTTATGCCGACCGTAAAAAAGACACTACGATGTGGCAGCCGGGTGAAAACGATCCTAACCTCGAAGCCGCATTCCTCGCCCGCTTTATGCAATACTTGGGCGTTGACGGTCAGCAAGCCGAACAGGCTCTGACCCAAAGCGTTGCCGCCCGCAGCAATGCGTCTGAATTGGCGCGTGTGGACAACGGCACTCTGTTGCTGGCAGGCGATTACGGCCGCAACTGGCGCCGTACCGCCCTTGCGCTTGACCGCATCGGCCTGACTGTTATCGGTCAAAATGCCGAACGCCGCGCTTTCTTGGTTCAACAAGCACCAACCGAAGGCGAAGCAGTTGCCAATAAAAAACCAGGCCTGTTCAAACGCGTATTTGGCAAAGGCAAAGCAGAAGCGCCAAAAACTTATCCTGAAATCATCGTGTATGTTGAACCTATCAACAATGGCGCACGCCTCCATCTGTTGAACAAAGACGGCAGCCCATACAAAGGAAGCGATGCCTCCACATTGTTGAGCCGCCTGCACACAGAATTGCGTTAATCCGTTATTCGACTTAAGGCCGTCTGAAATATTCAGACGGCCTTTTTAACGAATCCGGCATGGTTTCAAATTCCCAATCTGACGTTATAATCAGAACATTTTCCCCCTCCCCCAAGCTGCCATGACCCGACAAAAAGCCTATCTGCTCCTGACCGCCCTGTTTACCCTGATGTTTATCGTACTGATTCTGTTGGGCGCTTATCTTCTGAGCATTCACAGCAAACAATTTGCCGTTGCCGCCTTTCTGTTTGCCTTTGCCGCCGTTTTTGCCCAAATCGGCAGCCTTGCCCTTTACATCCGCCACAAAGCACGCGCACAAATGGCTCGTATGCAGCAAACCGAAACCCATTAAGGAAAAACCATGTTTGAAAAAATCGTCCTTGCCAGTGGCAACGCAGGCAAACTCAAAGAATTTTCCCGCCTCTTCGCCGACTTAAATATCGAAGTCCTGCCACAATCACAGTTCAATACGCCCGAATGTCCCGAGCCGTACCATACCTTTGTTGAAAATGCCCTGGCTAAAGCACGTCATGCCGCCAAATACAGCGGCTTACCGGCACTTGCCGACGACTCCGGCATCTGCACCAACGCCTTAAACGGCGCACCCGGCATTTTCTCCGCACGTTATGCAGGCGAAAACCCCAAATCCGATGCCGCAAACAACGCCAAACTCTCTGCCGATCTTGCCGATAAAGACGACAAAAGCTGCTACTACGTCTGCGTACTCGTACTCGTCCGCCACGAAAACGACCCGCAGCCCATCATCGCCGAAGGCATCTGGCGCGGCCAATGGCAGGCCGAAGCAGCCGGTACAAACGGCTTCGGCTACGATCCGCATTTCTATTTGGCCGAACATGGTTGCACCACCTCCGAGCTTAACCCTGAAATCAAAAATGCCGAAAGCCACCGCGCTCAAGCATTGCGTGAATTGTTAAGAAAAATTGAATCCTTATAAATCGATAATAGGCCGTCTGAAAACCTGAAACGTTTTTTTAGATGTTCTAAATCCAACAAATAATGGAAGAAATCCATGTCCCCTAAGCAAATCTTGATTGTCGCCATCCGCTTGGTCGTTTTAATCGGTATCGTACAAACGCTTGGCAGCATCGCGACCATATTCGTACAGACAGAAAGCATGTATGACAGTAAACAAATCTCATCCGTACTGATGCTCTACGGCTTGTATTTAATTGCATGGCTGCTGCTATGGTGTTTCCCTGCCGCCATTGCCAACCGCCTGTTGCCCGAACATCTGCAAACAGCACAGGAGGCCCCAAAACACCCTGCACCATGGCTGACGACCGGTATTGTATTAATAGGCATATATACTGTTTTCCAAGCCATCCCCGACCTAATTTACCGGTTCTCTCTCTATCTTTTTGTACAGTCTATTGCTATCGACACACATACATCCGTTTGGGCGGACCTCGGCGCACAAAACCAAGCCGGTATACTTGCCAACATCGCGCAGCTTTTTATCGGCATTTTCCTGCTATTCGGTGCACCCAAACTCTCATCTTGGATGCGCAAAAGACTTTAACTACATAAAAACAACAGGCCGTCTGAAACCTTCAGACGGCCTACCTCACATTCATTCCCATGCCCAAGCCCACACCTGAAGAATTGGCAGCCTTTGCAAAACATGTCGCTGCCTTCATCCCAACCATACCTGACGAACTTCTGCAACTCATTGACAGTCAAGAAACTGCTATCGTCTTTTTAGGCAAACCAAGCTGTTCATACTGTCGCCGTTTTGTTGCAAAACTGTTTACCGTTTCGTTAAACAAACAACTTACCATCCGCTTTACAGACAGCAGCAACAAAGCAGCTTTAAAGACTTTTCGTGAACAACACGGCATCAAAACTGTTCCCGCATTACTCAACATCTCACAAGGCAAAATAAAATCCGTCTGCAATTCCAAATTATCAGAAGAAGAAATTGAAGCTTTTTTGAGTGCCTAGACTGCGCAAATTTCCTACTGATTACTTTCACAGCTGACATTTCAGTTAAAATAACGGCCTAAAAATTTCAGACGGCCTCAAGCCTCAACATATACCATGACCCAAATCACCTTCCAACGCCCAGGCCAGCTAACCGCCCTGCCTCCTTTATCACTCTATATCCATATTCCTTGGTGCATCAAAAAATGTCCATATTGCGACTTCAATTCCCACAGCCTGAAAAACGGCCTGCCGGAAGAAGCCTATATCGATGCCCTATTAACCGACTTGCAGCTTGAATTGCCCAATATTTGGGGCAGACCCGTGGAAACCATATTCTTCGGCGGCGGTACACCCAGCCTGTTTCAAGCGGAGTCGATTGACTGTTTGTTAAGCGGCGTGCGTTCGCTGTTGCGCTTGCAACCCGAAGCGGAAATTACTTTAGAAGCAAACCCGGGCACATTTGAAATTGAGAAGTTTCAAGGATTTAAAGACGCAGGTATTACGCGCCTGTCTATTGGCGTGCAGAGTTTTAACGACAATATGCTTGCTCGATTGGGACGCGTTCACAATGGCAAAGAAGCTCTGACAGCTATTAATACTGCATTGAAATTATTTGATAAAGTCAATATCGATTTGATGTACGCCCTGCCAAACCAAACGGTTCAGACGGCATTGGACGATGTGCAAACCGCTATTGCAACAGGCGTATCTCATATCAGCGCATATCATCTGACCATGGAGCCGAACACGCCTTTTGGTCATACGCCGCCAAAAGGATTGCCGCAAGATGAAGCAGCATTGGATATTGAAGATGCCGTACACGGCGAATTGGAAGGCGCAGGCTTTATCCACTACGAAACATCGGCTTTTGCAAAACCTGGTATGCAGTGCCGCCATAATTTGAACTACTGGCAGTTTGGCGATTACTTAGGCATAGGTGCAGGCGCGCACGGCAAAATTTCCTATCCTGACCGTATCGAGCGTACCGTCCGCCGCCGTCATCCCAACGACTATCTTGCCGCCATGCAGAGCAATCCGCATGAAGCAGTTGAACGCAAAACCGTTGCTGCCGAAGACCTTCCATTCGAGTTCATGATGAACGCCCTGCGCCTAACCGACGGCGTACCTGCCGCAATGTTGCAGGAACGTACCGGCGTACCCACTGCAAAAATCATGGCTCAAATCGAAACCGCCAGACAAAAGGGCCTGCTTGAATCAGACCCGACTGTGTTCCGCCCAACCGAGCAAGGCCGTTTGTTCTTAAACGACTTGTTACAGTGTTTTTTATAAGTGCTGTTTTACAACAGTTAAAACATTTTTAGATTTGCTTAATTTACGACAAGAAAATACAATCAGAATAATTGTTGGGAACGACCAACCCCGGCGATTATCCACTACTTCTCATCCTACATTAAGGACAAAATCATGAAAAAAGTTCTGGTAACACTGATTGCTCTTTCCCTGCCTACATTTGCATTGGCTGATGCAAATCAAGGTTTTTATGTTCAAGCAGATGCTGGACATTCTACTATTTCATTAAAAGATAATGATGATGGTGAAAATTTTACTATTAAAAATAAAGGATTCACTCCACGTTTATCTGCTGGCTATGATTTTGGAGATTTTCGCGTTGCTGCAGACTACACTCACTATAAAACCTTCAAGGGTATTGACGAAGTAGGAGATGATGAATTAGTTAATTATAAAGCCAAATTCAAAAGTGTCGGTGTTTCTGCCATTTATGATTTCAACATTAACTCACCTGTCAAACCATATGTCGGTGCACGCTTAGGTATTAATCACATATCTGTTAATCGTGAAGATGAAACTTCCTCAGAAAACGAAACTAAAATGGGTATTGGTGCTTTAGCCGGAGTAAGCTACGAAGTAACACCTAATGTTGCTTTGGATGCTGGCTACCGCTATAACTACTGGGGCAAATTTGATGGTCTTAAAACCCAATCCCACGAACTTTCTGCCGGTGTACGCGTAACCTTCTAATATTTGAATACTTGACATGAAGCAATCATTGCTTCAAATATCAAGTAACAAAAGGCCGCCTGAAACCTGTTGCTCAGGATTTCAGACGGCCTTTAAGTTTTTTAAATATGTCTAACTTTTTGCTGCTTTTATTTTTTCTGCAAACCACAGTGCCGCAGCCGTCCCTGCCATATCGGCAATGCCGTCCGCGATCGAACCTTGGCGCGTAGCAGTCAGAAATGCCTGAGCCAGCTCGCTTCCTATGGCAAACAATAAAGCGGCAAACAGAATGCCTTTATAGGGAATAGTCCTATTGTCTTGAATAAATATTTTTGCACACAACCATGCCTGACCGAAGAACAGCCCGAAATGGCCGACTTTATCAAAATGAGGGAATGGTGGAGCGCTATTGCTGCCCTCTTTGAAAAGTAAGGCATAAATGGCGGCGGCAAACCAAATCAAGGCAGCGACAGTAAATTTGTTTAACGGCAAGGCTTTCATTTATCGGCCTCTTCATCCAACCATGTTTGGCAGATATCTGCCAAGCGGACAAATTTCCCACCCCGCGCCTTCAAAATATCACGCCATTGTGCCACTTCTTCTGCATCCGGGGCATCTTCAATACTGCATTCGTAAAGGCAGAAGTCTAATGTTTCGCCAACAATGCCTGGGGCTTCGGTCTGCATAAGACTGGTCAGTTCGTTCATATTTACTGTTTCTTTGATTCGTTTATCACTAGTCAGATCACACTGCCTGTTTTCAGGCCGTCTGAACATGATGTGCAAGGCTGCCCGTTTGGTTTGGTTTGGGTACGCTACTTACTGTGTAAAAAACGTGTTGCTTCTTCCCATTCGCCATTCAACACGGCCGGCAATCCTTGCAGGGATTTGGCGATGGAATCATCAATTTGCTGTCTGTGTTCCGCCGACGGTTTATTCAACACATAACCGACAACCAGATTACGGTCGCCCGGATGATCAATACCCAAGCGCAGGCGGTAGAAATTAGGCGTACCCAAGCGAGCCTGAATGTCTTTGAGGCCGTTGTGTCCGCCGTTGCCGCCGCCAAGTTTGAATTTGATACGGCCGCATGGAATATCCAGCTCGTCATGAACCACCAAGATTTCCTCCGGCTTGATTTTGTAAAACTGAGCCAAAGCGGCTACTGCCTGACCGGAGCGGTTCATAAAGGTCATGGGTTTGAGCAGCCAAACATCACCATCAGGCGTAGTGGCGCGCGCTACTTCGCCGTAAAATTTCTTTTCGTCTTTAAAATTGACTTTCCATTTCCACGCCAGTTCGTCCAACAGCCAAAAGCCTACATTATGGCGCGTTTGTTCGTATTCTTGGCCTGGATTGCCCAAACCGACGATTAATTTAATTTTCAAGCTCATTACTGTTCTTTCAGTTTGACAGGCCGTCTGAAAAAGTTTCAGACGGCCTTCGATTTATTCTTGCCCGGCACGTTTACGTCGCGCTTCTTTCGGATCAATCAACAATGGACGGTAAACCTCAATCCGATCGCCATCGCGCAAAACAGTCTTGTCTTTTACTGCCTTGCCGAAAATACCCAAAGGCGCTTGCTGTAAATCCAACTCTGGGAACTCTACCTCCAAACCGCTTTGCAGGGCAGCTTCGCGTACTGTTGTCCCTTCGGCAACGGTCATGCCCTTCAACACTTGCCTATCGGCCAGTCCGTAAACAATTTCAATCTCAAGCATAGCGGCGGTCGGCCTCTTTAATAAAAGCATCCACCAGCGTGCCGGCAAGATGGCCGAATACTGGAGAAATCATGGCGGAGAGTACGGCATTGGAGAAATCGTATTCTAATCTGAATTCGACTTTGCACATATCATCGCCCAAGTCGATAAATTTCCAAGTGCCGCGCAGGGTTTTAAACGGCCCTTCGAGCAAATCCATGCGGATTTCCTGCCCCGGGATATTGTGGTTGTGCGTCGCAAATGACTGTTTGACGCGCATATAGTCCATAAACAGGCGCGCTTTTAGCTCATTGCCTTTGCGTTCGATGACTTCGGTCTTGCTGTACCACGGTAAAAATTTTGGATAGTCCTCAACTTTGTCCACCAGCTCAAACATTTCCTTAGCGCTATGCAGCACCAATACGTTTTTCTCGACTTTTTTCATGTTGGTTGTAGACCTTGTTTTTGAATATTCGGGGTTCAGACGGCATGATTTAGAAAAATATCTGCCCTACTTTGGGACAAAATTCCTAATTTAAACCGCTTCGCCATTTTGTTTCGCTTCCAGCCATTCCCAGCGTTCCAGCTTTTCCAAAAGCGACATCTCAATTTCTTCAGCCCTGCTTTGCAATGCACCTGCTTTTTCGTAATCTTTGAAAATTTCAGGATCGGAAAGCTGGGTATTGATTTCAGCCTGCTCGGTTTCCAAAGCGGCGATTTCATCAGGCAGGGCATCGAGTTCGCGCTGTTCTTTATAAGAAAGTTTGACCGTGCGGTTGGCTTTGGGTTTGATTTTTTCAGGCTCGGCAACCGCTTTAGGCGCAGAGGCCGTCTGAATTTTATCTTCCCGCGATTTTGCGTCGATATAGTCCTGATAGCCGCCGATGTATTCTTTCAGACGGCCTTGTCCTTCGAAAACAATGCTTTGAGTAATCACATTATCCAAGAACATACGGTCATGCGAGACAAGGAATACCGTGCCTTGGTAATCTCGCAACAGGTCTTCGAGCAGCTCTTGGGTATCGATGTCCAAGTCGTTGGTCGGTTCGTCCAAGACCAGGATATTGGCAGGGCGGGTAAAGAGTTTTGCCAACAGGAGTCGGTTGCGTTCGCCGCCGGAGAGTGATGAAACGGGACTTTGTGCGCGGGCTGGATGGAACAGGAAATCTTCCAAATAGCTCATCACATGCTTTTTCTTACCACCGACTTCAACGTAATCATTGCCCTGTCCGAGCGTGTAAAACACGGTGTCGTTTTCGTTCAACGCGCTGCGGAACTGGTCGAAATAAGCAACTTCCTGTTTACTGCCGATACGGATTCTGCCGTAGGTCGGCTGCAATTCGCCCAAAATCAGCTTAAGGAAGGTGGTTTTACCGATACCGTTTGGACCGATTAAGCCGATTTTGTCGCCGCGCTGCAAAATGGCGGAGAATTTGTCCATGATGACTTTGTCGCCATAGGTAAAAGAAGCGTGTTCCAATTCGGCGATGATTTTGCCGCTTTTTTCGCCGCTGTCGAGCTTAAAGTTGACCTGCCCTTGTACATTGCGGCGCTCGGCGCGCTGGCGGCGCAGCTCTTCCAAACGGCGCACGCGGCCTTCATTACGGGTACGGCGCGCTTCTATGCCTTTGCGTATCCATGCTTCTTCCTGAGCATGGAATTTATCAAACAAGCGGTTATGTTCCGCCTCGACTGCCAACTCTTGCGCTTTTTTCTCGCTGTATTTGGAGAACGATCCGGGATAGGAGCGCAGAGTGCCGCGGTCGAGTTCGACGATGCGCGTGGCGATATTGTCCAAAAAACGGCGGTCGTGGGTAATCACAACCAAGCTGCCTTCAAATGCTTTGAGCAGGTTTTCCAGCCAGATAATCGCGTCGATGTCCAAATGGTTGGTCGGTTCGTCCAGTAGCAATACGTCGGGCTTTTGCACCCAAGCCTGCGCCAGGGCGACGCGCTTTTTCTGCCCGCCGGAGAGGTTGCCGATTTTTTCGTTTTCCGGCAAACCGAGTTCGCCCAATGTCTGCTTGACTGCCGCATCCAGTTTCCAGCCGTCCTTCGCTTCGATTTCAAGCTGCAATTCGTTGAGCTCTTTCAACAAAGTCTCACTCGAACCATTTTCTAACTCATGGCTGACATGATGATAACGGCTCAATAAATCGCGAATTTCGCCCAATCCTTCGGCAACGGTATCAAATACGGTTGCATCCTTATCAAAAAAGGATTCTTGCGGCACATAAACGATTTTGAGGTTGTTTTGAACAATAATCTGTCCATCGTCAAGCTTTTGTACACCGGCGAGGATTTTTAAAAACGAAGACTTACCCGCACCGTTGCGGCCGATTAAACCGATTTTCTCGCCGCTGTCGAGTTGAAAAGAAGTTTTGTCGAGCAAGGCGACATGACCGACAGCAAAAGAAGCATTTTCTACGGATAAGATATTCATGGGGAAACTTCAAAAAAGAAAAGGGGAACATTTTAACCAATTATCGGCAGATATTTGCCGACAATCATATGAAATTGAAAGTATCAGGCCGTCTGAAAGCAGTTTTCAGACGACCTTCATTATTATTCTTGAACCTTCAAGCCAAAATGCAGATAGGCTCGTTCGGTTGCTACGCGTCCGCGCGGTGTACGTTGCAAAAAGCCCTGCTGAATCAGATATGGTTCAATCACATCTTCGATGGTATCGGTCGATTCGCCAATCGCAGCGGCCACGTTTTCCAACCCGACAGGACCGCCGCTGAACTTGTGCAAAATCGCCTCAAGGAATTTCCTGTCCATCACATCCAAACCTTGCCCGTCCACATCCAGCATACTCAAAGCCGCATCGGCAATTTCCGCATCAATGATGCCGTTGTTTTTCACATCGGCATAATCGCGTACACGTCGCAAAAGGCGGTTGGCAATACGCGGAGTGCCGCGGCTGCGCTTGGCCACTTCCATAGCGCCCTCGTCGCCCATATCCAACTGCAATAGTTGAGCAGAACGGGCAACAATAGTCGCCAAATCTTTATTCTGATAAAACTCCAATCTAGACACGATACCGAAACGGTCGCGCAAAGGATTGGTTAGCATACCGGCACGGGTTGTCGCGCCTACCAATGTAAACGGCGGCAAATCGATTTTGACCGAACGCGCGGCCGGCCCTTCGCCTATCATGATGTCCAACTGATAATCTTCAAGCGCAGGATAAAGGATTTCTTCAACCACAGGGCTTAAGCGGTGGATTTCATCAATAAACAGCACATCATGCGGCTCGAGATTGGTCAACAACGCCGCAAGGTCGCCGGCACGTTCCAAAACCGGGCCGCTGGTTTGGCGCAAATTAACGCCTAACTCTTTGGCGATAATGTGTGCCAAAGTAGTTTTGCCCAAACCCGGAGGGCCAAACAGCAAAGTGTGGTCAAGCGCTTCGCCACGTTTTTTCGCCGCCTGAATAAAAATGGCCAACTGCTCTTTTGCTTTATCCTGTCCGATATAGTCGTCTAGAGTTTTCGGACGTAAAGCGCGTTCAAGCAATTCTTCCTGAGCGGAAATATTTTGAGCAGTGATAATGCGCTGAGGTTGTGCAGAAGTAAGATTATCGGTTTGTAACATAATGTTTCTAAATTCTAAGACCGTTCCCGACCCGTTGTTTCAGACGGCCCGAACAATCAGATAAAGCGGTTAAATTATGATTTTGGCCATTATACCCGATAAGGCCGAGCCGCTTTCCCCTCAAATCTGAATCACACAAAAATTTTCGTTTTCAGACGGCCAAAGCAACGTATAATAAACGGTTAATTCAAATACCTATCGCATTCAGGAGAACACATGAGCCTCAAGCAAAAAGTCATCGCCATCGACGGCCCCAGCGCATCCGGCAAAGGGACGGTTGCCTCACGCGTAGCCGAAGCCTTGGGTTTTCTTTACCTCGACTCCGGTGCACTTTACCGCCTGACCGCGCTTTACGCACAAAAACAAAATGTTGCCTGGTCAGATGAAGACGCCGTCAGCACACTGGCAGAAACTTTGCCCGCACAATTTGAAGGCAGCGCCGTATTATTGAACGGCGAAGATGTATCCGAACAAATCCGTACCGAAGCGATCGGCATGGGCGCATCTGCCGTCGCGCAGTTGCCTAAAGTGCGTACCGCCCTTTTGCAACGCCAACGCGACTTCCTAACCGAAAAAGGTTTGGTCGCCGACGGCCGCGATATCGGCTCGGTTATTTTCCCTGATGCCGCATTAAAAATTTTCCTGACCGCAAGTGCCAATGTCCGCGCCCAACGTCGTGCAAAGCAACTCGGTATCCCATGCGAAGGCGTTGCATTCGAGCGTATTTTGTCGGACATTGAAGCGCGCGACGAAGCAGACCGCCGCCGCCCTGTTGCTCCGTTGAAACAGCTGCCCGACGCCCTGCTTTTAGATACCGATAACCTTTCTATCGAAGAAGCTGTAAAAAAAGTGCTTGATTGGTATCATAAAGTTTAAAATTTGGAGTATAATCGCAAAGTTTTCATTTCAGACGGCCTGTTAGCCCTATAACAAGGCCGTCTGAAAACATTTCCCAACCTGCCGCGCCAAGGACGGCAGGTCATTTCAAACCTAACCCGCACCCCTTGGCGGTGTACCGAAAAGAGTATATATGACTATGGAAAATTTTGCCCAGCTGCTGGAAGAAAGCTTTACCCTGCAAGAGATGAACCCAGGTGAAGTGATTACTGCCGAAGTAGTCGGCATCGATCAAAACTTCGTTACCGTTAACGCAGGTCTGAAATCAGAATCTCTGATTGATGTTGCTGAATTCAAAAACGCTCAGGGCGAGATTGAAGTTAAAGTTGGCGATTTCGTTACCGTTACCATCGAATCTGTTGAAAACGGCTTCGGCGAAACCAAACTGTCCCGCGAAAAAGCCAAACGCGCTGCCGACTGGATCGCTTTGGAAGAAGCTATGGAAAACGGCGACATCCTGTCCGGCGTTATCAATGGCAAAGTCAAAGGCGGTCTGACTGTTATGATCAACAGCATCCGTGCATTCCTGCCGGGTTCTTTGGTTGACGTACGTCCTGTAAAAGACACTTCTCACTTCGAAGGCAAAGAAATTGAATTCAAAGTGATCAAACTGGACAAAAAACGCAACAACGTTGTTGTGTCCCGCCGCGCTGTTCTGGAAGCTACTTTGGGCGAAGAGCGTAAAGCCTTGCTGGAAAACCTGCAAGAAGGTTCAGTTATCAAAGGTATCGTTAAAAACATCACCGATTACGGTGCATTCGTTGACTTGGGCGGCATCGACGGTCTGTTGCACATCACCGACTTGGCATGGCGCCGTGTGAAACACCCAAGCGAAGTTTTGGAAGTTGGTCAAGAAGTAGAAGCTAAAGTCCTGAAATTCGACCAAGACAAACAACGCGTTTCTTTGGGTATGAAACAACTGGGCGAAGATCCTTGGAGCGGCCTGACCCGTCGTTACCCACAAGGTACCCGCCTGTTCGGTAAAGTATCCAACCTGACTGACTACGGTGCATTCGTTGAAATCGAACAAGGCATCGAAGGTTTGGTACACGTTTCCGAAATGGATTGGACCAACAAAAACGTACACCCAAGCAAAGTTGTTCAATTGGGTGACGAAGTTGAAGTAATGATCCTGGAAATCGACGAAGACCGCCGCCGTATCTCTTTGGGTATGAAACAATGCCAAGCTAACCCTTGGGAAGAGTTTGCCGCCAACCACAACAAAGGCGACAAAATCTCCGGCGCAGTTAAATCTATTACTGACTTCGGCGTATTCGTAGGTCTGCCTGGCGGTATCGACGGCCTGGTTCACTTGTCTGACCTGTCTTGGACTGAAGCCGGCGAAGAAGCTGTACGCAAATACAAAAAAGGCGAAGAAGTTGAAGCCGTTGTATTGGCAATCGACGTTGAAAAAGAACGCATCTCTTTGGGTATCAAACAACTGGAAGGTGATCCGTTCGGCAACTTCATCAGTGTAAACGACAAAGGTTCTTTGGTTAAAGGTTCTGTGAAATCTGTTGACGCCAAAGGTGCCGTAGTCGCTCTGTCTGAAGAAGTTGAAGGCTACCTGCCTGCTTCTGAATTCGCTGCTGACCGCGTTGAAGACCTGACTACCAAACTGAAAGAAGGCGACGAAGTTGAAGCCGTTATCGTTACCGTTGACCGCAAAAACCGCAGCATCCGTCTGTCTGTTAAAGCGAAAGACGCTAAAGAAAACCGCGAAGCGCTGAATTCAGTTAACGCCGCTGCAACTGCCAATGCCGGTACTACCAGCCTGGGCGACTTGCTGAAAGCCAAACTATCCGGCGACCAAGAATAAGGTTGCAGACATGACGAAGTCTGAATTGATGGTTCGCCTAGCAGAAGTGTTTGCCGAAAAAAATGGCAACCAACTGCTGGCTAAAGATGTCGAATACAGTGTAAAAGTCTTGGTTGATACCATGACCCGCTCACTGGCTCGTGGACAACGTATCGAAATCCGCGGCTTCGGCAGCTTCGACTTGAACCACCGCCCTGCCCGTATCGGGCGCAACCCGAAAACCGGTGAACGCGTGGAAGTGCCAGAAAAGCATGTTCCTCACTTCAAACCGGGTAAAGAGTTGCGTGAGCGTGTAGACTTGGCATTGCAAGAAAGTGCTCATTAATACTTAGTAGCAAAACGCCGCAGAAATGCGGCGTTTTTTTGTTTGCGTCCAAAATACCAAAACCTGCTCTTTTTACGCATACCTTAATCGCACACTATTTCAACTATATTTACTACAATGCTTTTGCAAAAAACGCAGGCCGTCTGAAATCATTTATAATAGACCGACTATTCTGTAATGAAAACATCATTCCAACTACTGTTGTCCAAACTATTGCGGATGATGTTTCAACTATCGCCAGTAAAGCATAATAAAGGTTACACATGAGCAATAGAGACCAACTATTCACACCACCTCCATTTGAAAACCACAGCCCATTGACTTGGTATCAAGCTGCAGCCGAGCAGCCCAACTTCATCCGCGACGAAGCCCAAGCGCGAGCCATTGAATATTTGGATCGTTTGTGGACCGAGCTGATGATGTTCAAACGCAAACGCAACCGTTTTCTCGGCCGTAGCTTGCGTTCCCCCCAAGTACCTAAAGGACTCTATTTTTATGGCGGCGTAGGACGCGGTAAAAGCTTTTTGATGGATGCTTTTTTTGGCTGCCTCCCTTATCGCCGCAAGCGTCGCGTGCATTTCCATGCCTTCATGGCCGAAATCCATCAACGCCTTAAAGTCTTGAAAAGCGAAGCCAATCCTTTAAAAGCCGTTGCAACAGAGATTGCCAAAGAAACACGTGTATTATGCTTTGACGAGTTTCACGTCAGCGATATTGCCGATGCTATGATTTTGGGTCGTTTACTGGAAAACCTGTTGAGTGAAGGTGTAGTCTTGGTAGCCACTTCCAACTACGCACCATCCGAACTCTATCCTCAAGGCCAAAACCGCAGCAGTTTTCTGCCAACCATCACCCTTATCGAGTCCAACCTGACCGTTTTAAATGTGGATGGCGGCGAAGATTACCGCTTGCGTACCTTGCGTCCTGCCGAAATTTTCTTTGTCCCCAATAATGAAGAGAACGAGCAAAAACTGGCTGCTTTATTTAAAGAAATGAGCGGAATCTCTGAATTAAACCCAGGCATCAGCATTATTCATGGACGGGAAATTCCTCATAAAGCCCAGTCAGAACGCGCCATCTGGTTTGATTTCCGTGCATTATGTTTCGGCCCACGCTCACAAGCTGACTATCTGTACTTGGCTGAACATTACGAGATAGTTTTCCTTTCAGGATTAGAACGTCTAACCCCACAAGAAAAAGCAGAAGCACGCCGTCTGACATGGTTAATTGACGTTTTATATGATTTCCGTGTGAAATTGTGCGCCACCAGCGCAGTTGGCGTAAACGATATTTATGTCGAAGGCGATTTCGCCGAAGAATTTACCCGTACAGCCAGCCGTATGATCGAAATGCAATCCGAAGTCTATTTGGAACAACCACACCTGACTTTAAGCAAATAATGCCTTTCCCAAAAAGGGGCGAAATTTGGTAGAATACACTTCCCTTGCCTCTTGGCTGCGACAACTTACCTATCAATAAAAACAAGGACATAACATGGCTATCGAACGTACGATTTCCATCATCAAACCCGATGCAGTAGAAAAAAACGTCATCGGCAAGATTTACAGCCGCTTTGAAGAAAACGGCTTGCGCATTATTGCGGCGAAAATGAAACATCTCTCTGAGCGTGAAGCAAAAGAGTTTTATGCCGTACACAAAGACCGCCCTTTTTATGAAGACTTGGTTAAATTCATGACACGCAATCCTGTCATGATTCAAGTATTGGAAGGTGAAAATGCCGTTGCCAAAAATCGCGAATTGATGGGCGCAACCAATCCAGCTGATGCAGCTCCTGGCACAATCCGTGCCGACTTTGCAGAATCTGTCAGTGTCAATGCCGTACATGGTTCTGACAGCGTTGAAAATGCTGCGATTGAAATTGCTTACTTCTTTAGCCAAAGCGAAATCTGCCCACGATAAAAGCAAAAAACCTGTAGCCGCTTTACGGCCGTCCGATTCCATATCGGACGGCAAAACTGCTTTGTATGCCCTGCAAATGACAGGCCGTCTGAAACCCCTAAAGGCTTTTAAAGCAAAGCTGACCGATAGGCCTCTTTACTTTAAAAGCTTTATTGAGAAACATAAAAATACATGAAAACCAATCTACTGAATTACGATTTAAACGGACTGACGCAACACTTTGCCGAAATGGGTGAAAAACCTTTCCGCGCCAAGCAGGTAATGCGTTGGATGCATCAAGCCGGTGCACAAAACTTTGAAGAAATGACTGACTTGGCCAAATCATTACGCGCCAAGCTGAATGAACAAGCCACAATCGAAGTGCCTAAATTAATGATGGCACAAGAATCCACTGATGGCACACGCAAATGGTTGCTGGATGTCGGCACGGGCAACGGTGTAGAAACCGTCTTCATTCCCGAAGCCGAACGCGGCACTTTGTGCATCTCTTCCCAAGTAGGTTGCGCATTGGAATGCACCTTCTGCTCTACCGGACGACAAGGTTTCAACCGCAACCTGACTGCCGCAGAAATTATCGGCCAGCTTTGGTGGGCCAATAAAGCCATGGGCGTTACTCCTAAAAATGAACGCGTTATCTCCAACGTCGTGATGATGGGCATGGGCGAACCCATGGCAAACTTTGATAATGTTGTTACCGCTTTGAGCATTATGCTGGATGATCACGGCTATGGTTTAAGTCGCCGCCGCGTGACCGTTTCCACTTCGGGTATGGTTCCGCAAATGGACAGACTGCGCGACGCTATGCCTGTTGCTTTAGCCGTATCTTTACACGCCTCCAACGACGAAGTGCGCGATCAAATCGTTCCGCTGAATAAGAAATATCCGTTGAAAGAATTAATGGCGGCCTGTCAACGCTATCTGGTCAAAGCCCCCCGCGACTTTATTACCTTTGAATACGTTATGCTCGACGGCATCAACGACAAGGCCCAACACGCGCGCGAATTGATTGAATTGGTTAAAGACGTACCCTGCAAATTCAATCTGATTCCGTTCAATCCTTTCCCAAATTCCGGCTACGAACGTTCTACCAACGAAAATATCCGTGTCTTCCGCGATATTCTGCAACAAGCCGGCTTTGTCGTTACTGTCCGCAAAACTCGCGGCGACGATATCGATGCCGCTTGCGGACAATTGGCCGGACAAGTACAAGATAAAACACGCCGCCAACAAAAATGGCAACAGATTTTGGTCGAACAATAAGGTTAATTATGAAAATCAAGTTCGGATTCGCTTTACTTGCCGCACTGACTCTTTCTGCCTGTGCTTCCTCTTCCGGCCCAAGCCCTAAAGAACGTGCCATTCAGGTTTCTAATATCAAAACTCAACTGGCTGTGGAATATATGCGCGGCCAAAACTACCGCCAAGCTACTGAAAGTATCGAAGAGGCGCTTAAGTCCAATTCAAAAAATGACCTTGCTTGGTTGGTACGAGCCGAGATTTATCAGTATTTGAAGGTCAAAGACAAAGCTCAGGAAAGCTTTCTTAAAGCATTGTCTTTAAAACCTGATAGCGCGGAAGTCAACAACAACTACGGTTGGTTCTTGTGCAATCAAATGAATGCACCAGCCGAATCTTTGGCTTATTTTGACAAAGCACTGGCCGACCCAACCTACCCAAGCCCCTTTATTGCCAATATGAATAAAGGCATTTGCAGCGCAAAATTAGGCCAATACTCTTTAGCCCAAGCCTATTTGGAAAGGTCTTTAGCAGCAAATCCGCAATTCTTCCCCGCTTTCAAAGAGCTTGCCCGAACCAAAATGATGGCAGGCAATCTGAATGATGCCGACTATTATTTCCGCCAATACCAAAGCAAAGTTGATGTCCTGCAGGCTGACGATTTGCTCTTAGGCTGGCGTTTGGCTACCGCCTTGGGCAATAAACACGCCGCATACGAATATGAAGCCCAACTTAGGGCAAACTTCCCCTATTCAGACGAACTACAAACTGTCACAACAGGCCACTAAATGGAAAATAACGATAAAATCAACTACGACACACAAGCCGCCAAAACATTGGGGGATGAATTACGCAAACACAGAACTGATGACAAAATCGATATTCAAGATGTTGCTTCACGTTTGAAACTGTCTGCCGAACAAATTGATGCTTTGGAAAAAGGGGAATATTCAGGCTTTCCCGGCTTAGTCTTTGTTTCAGGCTATCTGCGTTCATATGCACGATTTCTGAAAATCGATGAACAAACCATCGCCAAACATTTGCTCTCCATTACTCCGCAACTTGAAGACCATGTATACGCGGTAACACGCAGCGCCAACGCCGGCTTAAGCTACACAGACACTGAAAAGCAGGGTTTCCCAAAATGGATATTGGGGATAGCGGCACTGGCTTTGGCTGTAGGAGGCGTTTACTTTTGGCAAAGCAAATCCAGTTTTGAAAACGAACAGGCAAATATTCAAAACAGCAAAGATGTTGCTGATACGATGAAAACGCCTGCCTTAAAAACGGATAATGTTGCCGTTAGCGAAATGACGGAAGACGGCAAAAAAGAAATCACCAATAAGCCTGAAACGGCCAATGATCAAGCAACCTCAGCAGCTTCCACCGTCGTACAAGATGAGAAGCCTGCCGTCAAAGTTGAGAAAGACGAACTTTGGATTAAAGTCCAATACCGAAGCAATCTGATTATTACAGACAAAGATGGAAAAGTAGTATTCAGCCGTATCGTTCCGGCCGGAAGCGAACAACGTCTGAGAGGCGGCGCGCCTTACAATGTTTGGATCGGTATTGCAGCCGGCTCGGAAGCCAATTACGGCGGCACACCTATCGAACCTTTGAAATACCGTGTTGCCGGTGAAAAATCCGCCTCTTTTGTTGCAGGAAAAAACTAAAATGACCACACCTAAACGCCGTCAGACACATCAAGTCAAAATTGACCATCTCATCATCGGCTCCGATGCGCCCGTTGTTGTGCAATCTATGACCAATACCGACACCGCAGATGCAGAAGCAACCGCCCGACAGGTCAAAGAGTTGAGCGATGCCGGCTCAGAAATGGTCCGTATCACGGTTAATACTCCTGAAGCGGCTTCCAAAGTAGCCGAAATCCGCAGCCGCTTAGACGATATGGGCTACACCACGCCTTTGATTGGTGATTTCCATTTTAATGGCGAACGCTTATTGGCCGAATTTCCTGAGTGCGGCAAGGCCCTGTCTAAATACCGCATCAACCCTGGCAATGTCGGCAAAGGTGCAAAAGGCGATGAAAAATTTGCCTTTATGATTCGTACTGCCGCAGAAAACAATAAAGCTGTACGCATCGGTGTGAACTGGGGTTCGCTTGATCAAAGCCTTGCCAAGCGCATGATGGATGCCAACCTAGTTTCTGCTACACCGAAGCCGCCTGAAGAAATCATGAAAGAAGCTTTGATTGTTTCGGCGCTGGAGTCGGCAGAAAAAGCCGTAGCTTTGGGCTTGCCTGAAGACAAAATTATTTTGTCGTGCAAAGTCAGCGCCGTACAAGACTTGATTCAGGTTTACCGCGAATTAGGCAGCCGTTGCCGTTACCCACTGCATCTCGGTCTGACTGAGGCTGGCATGGGCAGCAAGGGCATTGTGGCTTCCACCGCAGCTCTGGCCGTATTGTTGCAAGAAGGCATCGGCGACACCATTCGAATTTCCCTTACGCCCGAACCCGGCTCCCCGCGCACACAAGAAGTCATTGTCGGTCAAGAAATCCTGCAAACCATGGGCTTGCGCTCCTTTACGCCAATGGTTACAGCCTGTCCCGGTTGCGGCCGTACCACCAGTACCGTATTCCAAGAGTTGGCTCAAGACGTACAAAACTATTTACGCCAAAAAATGGCTGTTTGGCGCACTGAATATCCAGGCGTTGAATCATTGAACGTTGCCGTAATGGGTTGCGTAGTCAATGGCCCGGGCGAAAGCAAGCTTGCCGATATCGGTATCAGCCTGCCAGGTACAGGCGAAACTCCGGTTGCGCCGGTTTATGTAGACGGCGAACGCAAAATTACCCTCAAAGGCGACAATATCGCTGCCGAGTTTTTACAAATCGTTGAAGATTATGTCAAAACCAACTATTGCGAAGGTGGCGCAAAACGTAAGCAAAACCGCGTTATTCCGATTCAATCTGCCTAAAACATTTTCAAGATAAAGAGGCCGTCTGAAAATATGTTGGGCAAACTGGATACTTGGCTGACTGAACATCCCAAACGCAAGGATTTGCATGGTTGGCGACGCTTTATCGTTGAATTTTGGTTCTTCGGTTTGAAAGAAGCACGAGCCTGCTTATTTGCAGGCTTGTTTTTCATTGCCATGTTCCTCATTCCGAAAACAGGCTGGTTGGGAATTTCGCGCTACGACCTACTGCTGATTTTTGCCGTCTCCGTACAAGCAGCCATGCTGTATTTCAAGCTGGAAACTTGGGATGAAGTGAAATCGATTACGCTGTTTCACTTGGTGGGCTTTGCTTTAGAGTGGTTTAAAACATCAGGTGATATCCAATCTTGGAGCTATCCGGATGAGGCTTATACCAAAATCGGTGGCGTACCGCTGTTTGCGGGCTTTATGTATGCTGCGGTTGGCAGCTATATCATTCAAGCATGGCGGCTGTTTGACCTCAAAATCAAAAGCCATCCGCCGTATTGGTTGGGCACTTTGTGCGCACTGGCGATTTATATCAATTTTTTCACCCATCACTATATCGGCGACTATCGCTGGTATCTTGCTGCTTTTGCTCTCGGCCTATACGCTCGGACAACGGTCTTATACACGCCCTATGACACCACTCGCAAAATGCCGCTCCTGCTCGCTTTCGTCCTGATTGGATTTTTTATTTGGCTGGCGGAAAATTTGGGAACCCTATTCGGCGTTTGGCGCTATCCAAACCAAATCGGCGCTTGGGCATCGGTACACATCAGCAAATGGAGTTCATGGGCTTTACTGGTGATGATGACTTTTACCATCGTTGCGAATTTAAAACATATTAAACATACCATCAGCGTATCGAAAGATTAGTTGCTTAATATTTTAAAAGGCCGTCTGAAACTTTCAGACGGCCTCTAATTTTCAACAATCAATTAAACAAACTTAAGGCTTTAACAAACACCATAATGACGCCATAGCCCAAAGGAATGCAAACCAAAGCCCAGCGCCACCATACGCCAATACCGCCCGCTGATACTTTCTTGCTGATCAGATAGGCATCGGATACAGCGGTTTCATCATCGGGGTTGCCGCTATGTGCCGCGACCTTAATGTCTTTTTCGTGATGCTTTTCGTGAACCGAACGGACACTCAAATTACACAACAAACCGACAATCAACAAACCTGCCATGATGTACATGGTGATGCTATAAGCCTCAGCAGCTGGAACGCCGCTTTCAATTTGGCTTTGGCGGATATAGTTGACCAACACCGGGCCAATAACGGCCGCAGTTGACCATGCCAGCAAAATCCTGCCGTGGATTGCACCGACTTGATAAGTGCCGAACAAATCCTTCAGATACGCCGGAATCGCTGCGAAACCGCCGCCATACATGGAAATGATGACGCAGAACCC
This sequence comes from Neisseria sp. HMSC078H04, assembly GCF_001838135.1. NCBI lineage: Bacteria > Pseudomonadati > Pseudomonadota > Betaproteobacteria > Neisseriales > Neisseriaceae > Neisseria > Neisseria sp. HMSC078H04. The sequence continues at coordinate 245,417 of NZ_KV835849.1, read as the reverse complement.
AATAACAAACAAAGCCTTGTTACCGCTCTCGCCAATAGACGGAATGGCAAAATACAACAGCGAGCCGAGCACAAAGAAAATAGTATAAGTATTTTTACGCCCAATTTTGTCGGACACGCTGGACCACAAAAAGCGGCCGCCCATATTAAACAGGCTCAACAGGCTCACAAAACCTGCCGCCGCACCCGCACCAATGGCAGCCTGTTTACCGACAGAAGTTTCAGAAAACAGCTCCTGAATCATGACAGAAGCCTGACCCAAAACACCAATACCTGCCGTCACATTCAGACACAACACCCAAAACAAGAGCCAAAATTGCGGCGTTTTCATGGCTTGTGAGACATTGACATGATTACTGCTGACCAATTTGCTTTTGTTTTTCGGCGCAACATAACCTTTAGGTTTCCAGCCATCGGCAGGTACACGGATCGTAAACGCGCCAAACATCATCAACACCAAATAAAACAACCCTAAAACCACAAAAGTCTGCGCGACACCAACCGAAGTTTCACTGGAGAAAAAACTCATCAGCGATACCGACAAAGGCGAGGCCAACATCGCGCCGCCGCCAAAACCCATAATCGCCAAACCTGTCGCCATGCCCGGCTTATCGGGAAACCATTTCATCAAAGTCGATACAGGCCCGATATAGCCCAAGCCCAAACCAACCCCGCCAATCACACCGTTGCCCAAATAAAGCAAAAACAGATTGTGCGTATGGACGCCGATCGCCGACACAAAAAAGCCCAAGCTAAAGCAGCAGGCAGCAACAAACATTGCTTTACGCGGCCCAACGCGCTCCATCCATGTACCGAACATGGCCGCTGACGCGCCCAACATCGCCAAGGCAATACTGAAAATCCAACCGACCGTGGTCAGCTTCCAATCTCCAGCAGCCGATTCAGTGATACCGATAAGCTTGGTCAGCGGCGCATTGAACACGGAATAAGCGTATATCTGCCCGATGGCAAGATGCACGGCCAAAGCGGCAGGCGGTACCAGCCAACGATTAAAGCCGGGTTTGGCAATGGTCGCCTCACGGTCTAGAAATTTCATAAAATCCTCTTGTCTATGTGTGTCAAACGCTGATTCCATATCATGTGGAATCAGAAAATTGTTGACAATATTTTAGCATAATCTCCCGTTTATCCTTTTTTCTGCTCCATGATAATTTTGCGTATCAGACAGAAAAAACATTCATCTAAACCATTTCTTCACGCCAATATCGACAAAAAGGCCGAGACTTTTGCAAAAGTCTCAAGTTGACCGTATTGGCGGAAAAAATTCAAACGCGTAGTAAGGGCATTTTCAGGGAGTTGTTGAACAGTATGCATAAAATTCGGCAAATAATCGCAGTTCGGGGCAAGGATATTTGGGTGGCGCACCAAAATTACTACAAAATGACTTGCGTCTATTGGTAGGTGAATGCACTTTTATAAGAAATTTCCCCATCATAATAAATAATCCATGTAGAAATAAAATTTAAAGATTCTGGCTCATGCATAGATGTAATAAGTACTGAATGTTGCTTTTTTTCTATCCCATCAACTATAGATGTAGCCCAGCTATTTTTATATTCTTCAATACCCCAATAGTCTATTGGAATATGTAATTCTTCTACATATTCACCTAAAGAGATTGAAGCCAAAATATGCATCCCATATCCATTATCAAAAGATGTACCTTTATCTTTAAAGAAAATACCAAACATTATTAATCCTTAATTCTTTTTAAATCCTTGTCATAAATAAATAGTTCCAATCTTATTCATATTTTTCATGGCGCTTATATACACATATATAATTATCAAAAGATAAATATTTAGGGTAATCAATCCTAACTAAATTCTCATCAATAGTATAATCCTCACCAAAATTAGAAATAATATCTGTACCAATTTCATAAATCTCTTCATTCCAATAGGTAGAGATATCTCCATCAATAACGATATAAATACTTATACAATTTTCATTGATTCTTACATAAACACCTCCAACCTCTTTGGTAATTTTACCTATCAAGGCATTTTGGGTAACAATTCTTAATCTTATAATGTCATTATTCATAGACTATTATTCCTTTGGTTTAGCAGGAACTACATGATATCCATTTTTACTATAATGAATAATCCCCATAGTTGTTGGGGTTTGATTTCCTGTAACAGGATCGATATAAATACCGATATTTTTATTGAAGTTCACCCTTTCTTTAGAACCAGGAAGCCCAATTTCAGTTTTTCCCACCTGCTGTCCAGTTCCTACATAACCTTTTAAAGAATCTAAACTTACAGTGATAAAGATGCAGTAAAAAGGCATAATGATAGCCCCATTTTTATAATTATTTATTTTAGGAGCAAAAAGATGAATATTTTATTACTAGACGGTGGTAAAAATTTCGGACATTCGCATGGCGAGTTGAACCACACGCTTCATAAAAAAGCGAAAGAAGTTTTGACCGCACTTGG
>NZ_KV835849.1:187896-242853 GCF_001838135.1 Neisseria sp. HMSC078H04 | reverse complement strand
TACGATGTTGAAGCAGAAATCGAAAAATTCTTATGGATGGATGCAGTGATTTGGCAGATGCCGGGCTGGTGGATGCACGAGCCTTGGACAGTGAAAAAATACATAGATGAAGTATTAACCGCCGGACACGGCAAGCTTTACCACAGTGATGGTCGCCATCGTGTTAATCCAAGCGAAGGCTATGGCACAGGTGGTTTGTTGCAAGGCAAAAAACACATGCTCTCGCTTACTTGGAATGCGCCGATTGAGGCCTTCACCCGAGAAGGCGATTTTTTCGAAGGCAAAGGCGTGGATGCGTTGTATATGCACTTCTACAAACTCAATGAATTCATCGGTTTGACCCGTCTGCCGACATTCTTATGTAACGATGTGATCAAAAATCCACAAGTGGAACAATACTTAGCAGACTACCAAGCACACTTGAAAAAAGTATTCGGCTAATGGCAAAAAAGGTGGGTAAAATGCCCACTTTTTTATTATTGATGAATGGGTGTGATCATTGTAAATGAGCCACATCGTTAAGCTGCTCAATATGAAAACCGCTTTCACTATCGTATTTCACAATACTGATTGAAGTATGCAACAATGACACGGATTTACCCTCATCACGATGGTTTTCCCAAGTCGCTCCGCCTAGTAAGGACAATAAAAGCCGCAAGGTATGACCATGCGATACCACTAAAATATTAGCGCCCGATTGATGTACCTTAATGATGTCGTAAAGGGCGGCCATTGCACGTACTGCTAATTGTTCAAAGGTTTCAGGCCGTCTGAAAATTTTTCAGACGGCCTTTTCATTCATATCGTTTTATGCGACAAAGCGTTTGGCAACTTCATCCCAGTTAACGATTTCCCAGAAACCTTTCAGGTAGTTAGGACGGCTGTTGCGGTAGTCGATGTAATAGGCGTGTTCCCATACGTCGCAAGTCAACAGCGGAGTGTTTTCAGTAGTCAGCGGAGTACCTGCATTGGAAGTAGAAACCAAATCCAATTCACCGGCAGGCGTTTTTACCAACCATGCCCAACCTGAGCCAAAAGTACTGGCCGCGCAAGCATTGAACGCTTCTTGGAATTTCTCGAAGCTGCCCCATTTGGCATCGATGGCCGCAGCCAATTCGCCGGCAGGTTTGCCTTGGCCTTTAGGTGTAAAGCCCAGCCAGTAGAAAGTGTGGTTCCAAGTTTGGGCAGCGTTGTTGAACATACCGCCGGAAGATTTTTTCACGATTTCTTCCAAAGGCATTTCTTCAAACTCAGTGCCTTTGATTTGATTGTTCAAATTGGTGATGTAAGTTTGATGGTGTTTGCCGTAGTGGAACTCCAAAGTTTCTTTGGTCAGATGAGGGGACAACGCATCCAGTTCATAAGGCAATTGTGGTAGCTTGTGTTCCATTTTTATGCTCCTAATTATTGATATTTATATTTTGGTAGTGTGTGTTGTCAAATCGACAACATTGCTATTTTACCTGCTTTAGCCTAAACAAACCAATTGAACTTACACTGCGCTATAATAGTGGATTGCAATTTTCCAGCCAGAGATGCCCGTCATGAGCAATTATTCCGATATGCCGTCTGAAGACCGTGAAATCAGCGCATTGTCACTGCCGCCACATTCCACAGAAGCGGAGCAATCCGTCTTAGGCGGCCTGATGCTGGAAAATTCTGCTTGGGACCGTATTGCCGATGTCGTTTCCGGCGAGGATTTCTACCGTCACGAACATCGCCTGATTTTTCGTGCTATTGCCAACCTGATTAATGAAAGCCGTCCTGCCGACGTCATTACCGTCCAAGAAAATTTGGAACGCAATGAAGAATTGGAAGCTGCAGGCGGATTCAACTATCTGATTACACTGGCGCAAAACACGCCATCTGCTGCCAATATCCGCCGCTACGCCGAAATCGTGCGCGAACGTTCCATCATGCGCCAGCTTGCCAAAGTCGGCACGGAAATTGCGCGTAACGCATACAATCCGCAAGGGCGCGATGCAGGCCAGCTTTTGGACGAGGCAGAAAACAAAGTATTCCAAATCGCCGAAATTACCGCCAAATCCAAACAAGGCTTCCTTGAGATGCCCGACCTTTTGAAAGAAGTGGTCGAACGCATCGATATGCTTTATTCGCGAGACAATCCTGATGAAGTAACCGGCATATCGACAGGTTTTATCGACCTTGACAAAAAAACATCAGGTCTCCAACCGGGCGATTTGATTATCGTCGCAGGCCGTCCTTCCATGGGTAAAACTGCCTTTTCGATCAATATTGCGGAACACGTTGCCGTAGAAAACAAATTACCTGTCGCCGTATTCTCCATGGAGATGGGCGGTGCACAGCTGGTCATGCGTATGCTGGGTTCGGTAGGACGTTTGGATCAAAGCGTCTTAAAAACCGGCAGATTGCAAGACGAACACTGGGGCCGTCTGAACGAAGCGGTCGTCAAACTCTCCGATGCACCCATGTATATCGATGAAACGCCGGGCTTGACCGCGCTAGAACTGCGCGCCCGCGCCCGTCGTCTTGCGCGCCAGTTCAACGGCAAATTGGGTTTGATCGTCATCGACTACCTGCAATTGATGTCAGGCTCCGGCCGTTCTGACAACCGCGCTTCCGAGCTTGGCGAAATTTCCCGCTCACTCAAAGCATTGGCCAAAGAATTGCAAGTTCCCGTCATTGCCCTGTCGCAGTTGAGCCGTACTGTTGAACAACGTACCGACAAACGGCCGATGATGTCCGACTTGCGTGAATCCGGCGCAATCGAACAAGATGCCGACTTAATTATGTTTATGTATCGTGATGAATACTACAACTCAGAATCACCCGCAAAAGGCTTGGCGGAATGTATTATCGGCAAACACCGTAACGGTCCCGTCGGAAAAGTATTCCTCACTTGGATGGGCCAATTTACCAAATTTGATAATGCTGCCTATGTTCCAGAATCCATGTTGATGGAAGATTGAGACAGATTGTCTGAAAAACTAACCGAATTTCATATTTCATTAGTCACGCATTACAAAATCGTTTAAAATAAATCTAATAAAAGCAAAAGCATTGCCACAGGCAAATGCAAAAGAGAAAACGTCAGTTACCCAACACATTACTACCAAAAAATCACTCATGTATCAGACACAAAAAGGCTTCACCCTAATTGAGTTGCTGATCGTCATTACTATTGCAGCAGTAATGGCCGTCATCGCACTTCCCAATATGAATCAATGGATTGCCTCCAGACGTGCGGCGTCGCAAGCAGAGCAAATTGCCAATCTGCTGCGCTTCGCGCGAAATGAGGCCGTCCGTCTCAATCTTCCCGTTTACATCTGCCCGGTCAAAATCAAATCCGATGGCTCGCCTAATAATGGTTGCGATTCCAAATATGCCGGTAATGGTATGTTGGCCTACGCCGATAAAAACGGAGATTCCAACTATAAAAACGATACAGTCGATTTATCCATCCGCTCCATTATTCTTAATGGAGATACCGAAAAAGTAGCATACAGCTTCAACTATATCCCTATCGGCAATGACCGTTCTGCTCTTTCTGCTTCAACTTCAACAGAAGTCTGGTGGAGATTCTTGCCTAATGGTACATTTGGCCATTCAATCGATGGAAAGAATTATCAATTTTCAGACGGCCACATCAAAATCAGCCTGACGGATAAATCTGCCGCCGATGCTGAAACCAAGAAAGCCCGTGCTACCGTACTTTTAATCAATGGTAATGGGCATGTCGAAATCTGTGCTAAAAACGATGATCGCAAAATGTGCGAATACACTTCCAAATAATAACAACGGTATCTTATGAACATTACTAATCCTACTCATCTCAGATCATTTAAAGGCCGTCTGAAAACGAGCTCATCAAGCTTTACCCCAAAACTTCAATCAGGCATGACCCTGATTGAAGTTTTGATTGCCATGTTTGTCCTTGCCATCGGTGTGCTGGCCCTTCTGGCTGTCCAACTGCGTACTGTATCCAACGTGCGCGAGTCTGAAAATCAAACCACCGTCGCCCAAATTACGCAAAATCTGATTGAAGGCATGCTTATCAATCCGACGCTCTCTGAAGAAACCGATACTGCAGGCGACAAAACCTCCCGTTATAAAAAATCCTATGATACTTACATCACATCCGGCTCTGAACAACTGAAAGAATCAAAACAAACCAATGAATTTAAAGACAAAATGACAAAAGCGCAACTTGCGCAAGCTCAAATTGCCCAGTTTAAAGCCGATTTAGCCAAAGCCCTTCCTGAAGCCCAAGTTTTCTCGACCATCTGCAAAGATTCTTCCGGTACAGAGCCGACTTACGAAAAAGGGTTCAATGCAAAATGCGATGGCAAAGGCGACACAACCATCGTGAAAGTTTTATGGTTGCAAGATGTCGAAGAAGAAAATACCGCAAAAAATCTCAATACATCGGGGCATCACGTTGTCTATACCTATCAATCACGCGTAAGAGACTAACAATGAACAATAAACGCTTACTCAACCATATTCCCAATAAAACCGCTATTCGAGGCTTCAGCATCCTTGAATTTTTGGTTGCCAGCCTGCTCAGCATGATTGTCTTAATGGCTGTCAGCTCCACCTACTTTACTGCACGCGGATTGAACAAATCTGCCAACACCCGTATCGGTATCCAACAAGATTTGCGCAACGCCGCCAATATGATTGTCCGCGATGCGCGTATGGCAGGCAATTTCGGCTGCTTCAATATGTCTAATTTCCCTGCCTCTGCAGTAACAGAAGACAAAAGCTCAGATGAATACACATTGAAAACGGCTGGTGTGAATAATCTGTTACCGATTAAAGAAATCAATAAATTAGGCTATGCAGGTTTTGCTCAAACCGGCAAAGCCCTGCTGTTTCAATATGGAATCGACAAAGCAAACCCTACTGCAAAAACTGCTATTGCCAGCAGCTGCTCCGGCATTGCCAAACCTCACACAGTAATTAAAGATTTAGCTGCGGCAAAATCGGCTTTAAAAATTACCAACTCTGATCAAGACGGCAGTATCGCCATCATGAAGCATGAAATGATTGCTTACGCCGTTGGCACGCTTGGCGAAGAGAGCGGTTTGTTCCGTTTCCAATTATCAAATGATGGCTCATGGAATAATCCGCAGCTGTTGATTAAAGGCATTACAACCATGGATATCCACTATATCTATGCAGAATGTCCTGATTCTGAAAATGCATCTGCCAGCGGATTGAATACAAAATCATTTGATTACAAAAACGCATTGGATATCTCAGCTGAGGCTAAGTCTCCGGCCTCTATCCAAATCGTACTGAATAACGGCAGTATTGACCCATCAAAAGAACAAGACAATAAAGTCGATATCTATAATATTAATGCCACCATCCGCGGAGGAAACGTATGCGCCGACCGATCACTCTAATTAAACCCGACCGGCAGCAGGGCTATGCTTTGTTTATCGTTTTAATGATGATGGTCGTCATCGCCCTGCTCGTGGTCACAGCTACCCAGTCCTACAATACTGAACAGCGTATCAGCACCAATGATGCCGACCGCAAACTGGCAACCACCCTCGCCGAAGCGGCACTGCGTGAAGGTGAAAATCAAATTTTTGATATTGAAGGTAAAAAAACTACTTTTACCGCAAAATGTGAAAAAGGTTTATGTTCCACGCCAAACGTCAAATCCAATGGCGATTTTACTGAAGAAGGCAACCCAACCGTAGATGCTTGGAAGCGCAAATGCGACAAAAACCTGTGTATTGACACCAATGGTACGGAATATCCTTTAGATAAAAAAAGCGGCATCGTAAATAATCCACGCTACATCATCGAATATTTAGGCAAATCTACTGAGGGTCGAATTACCTACCGCGTTACTGCCAAAGCATGGGGTAAGAATGCCAATACCCAAGTCGTTCTTCAATCTTACGTTGCCAGCGAATAATATAATGAATAAAACCTCTACCAAACAACTAGGCTTTACGCTGGTTGAGATGATTATTGCCGTCGCCATCTTAGCCATCCTGAGTGTCATTGCCATTCCGTCTTACAACCGCTACATTGAACGCGGCTACCAATCACAAGCGCATGCCGAGTTAGTCGCCATCAATTCTGCTTTTAAAAACCAGATGGTTAAAAATCCAAAGTGGAAAACTGATGAGATTAAAACTCAGTTGGATAACTTTATTTCCTCATACAAAGGCCATAAAGATTTGGCAGACAAATATAAATACTCTGCCGAAATGATTGATACCAGTACAAGCCGAGCCTATCGTTTGAAAGCCATTCCCATCAAAACAGGCTATACCCTTTCCGTTTGGATGGATAGTTTAGGCAATGCTTACAAATGCACTGATATTGACTCTGCCAAAGATTCCAAAACTACAATGACCAATGGCAAAGGTTGCGAATCGGTTTCCAAAAAGAAATCTTCTTAATCTGACAAACATAAAAAAGCAGTGTCATTTTATCGACACTGCTTTTTTATTTTACTGTTTCCAATCATCGTCTCGGCGTTGGCGTTTCAACAAGATCCTGACTGCGCCATCATTGCCTTGTCGAGGCTCAACATAAGCCAACACATCAGGATGCTGCATCAACCAGCGGCGCGTCATATTTTTTAAAACCGGTTTATAGCCTGCGGAACCCAAGCCGCTGCCGTGGACAATCTCGCCGCAAACGCCACGTTTTTTCGTAAACTCAATAAATTCGTTCAATACCTGCTGCGCTTCTTCCTGCGTATAGCCGTGCAAATCCACATCAGCCACAACAGGATAATGGCCGTTTCGCAAACGCATCAAATCATTTTTACCCTGCCCGTTTTTACTGAATGAAGCCGGCGGTTCTTCCCAGCCGCCGCTGCCCACATAAAAATAATCTTCCTGCTCCAAAGTCGCCATTTCTTTAGGTCGCGGCTTGATAGGTGATTTATCACGAGGCTGTTCATAATAGTTGCCAGCATTTTTTAACGGCGTAACCTTACCAACCGCCTTGCTGAAATCCACATCCTCTACCTGCTTTTTAGCCTTCGCTTCAGCTTCCCGCTCCGCGGCTTCCTTTTTCGCCTGTTTACCCAAAACCTTCAGCGTTTCTTGAAAGTTTGCCGTCATGGTTTGTCCTTTCCAAAAAATTGATTGCACTCATTATAGCAAACCCGGCTACAAGGCCGTCTGAAAGACTCTTATCATCGCTTCTTGTTTAGGGTATAGTATTAACGCATTGCCAGTCTTACGAAAGAGAGAAATCATGTTTAAACGCCCGGAAGAAATCATCGTCTTGATACTTGCCCTATTATGGGTCGCACTCAGCTACTACTTTGCCGCTATCCTGATTTCAGATGCCTACACCATTCTCCTGATTACCGTACTGACTTTCGTTTGGGCAGCCATCTGTTTCCTTTTATGGCAACGTAACTTAAGCCGTCATATTTGGCCGCTGTTCCTCGGCAGCCTGGTTGCCTGCTGGTGGCCGTACTTCACTTGGCTTGCAAGCGATGTTCCCGAAGGCACATGGTATTCAGGCTGGACATTCAAATCCATTATCGCCCTGATTCCCGTTGTTGCCGCTTATCTCTTCAAGTGGAAACGAAGCCGGAAAAACAAAATCTCCAACACCATTGCCTGATACCTTGCGCCGTCTTTTTCAGACGGCGTTTTCCATATCTGACATAACGCTCAGACTGTCAACAATCCCAATAAAATGCTATACTCTTCACACGATTTAACACCCTAAAACAGGCCGTCTGAAAGACTTATCAAGATGATCAGCAAACAAGAATACCAAGCCCAAGCCGCACAAGGTTACAACCGCATTCCACTCGTTCAAGAGCTGCTTGCCGACTTGGACACACCGCTCTCAATCTACCTCAAACTCGCCAACAAGCCTTTCACCTACCTGCTCGAATCCGTTGTCGGCGGCGAACGTTTCGGCCGTTATTCCTTTATCGGCCTGCCTTGCAGCCACTATCTCAAAGTCAGTGGCAAACACGTCGATGTTTACCAAAACGGCGAAATCGTTGAACAACACGACGGCAATCCGCTGCCCTTTATCGAAGCCTTCCACAACCGTTTCAAAACGCCCGAAATCCCAAGCCTGCCGCGCTTTACCGGCGGACTGGTCGGCTACTTCGGTTACGAAACCATCTACAATTTCGAACACTTCGCCCACCGCCTCAAAAACACCGCCAAAGCCGATCCGCTCGGCACGCCCGACATCTTGCTGATGCTGTCGCAAGAGTTGGCGGTTATCGACAATTTAAGCGGCAAAATCCACCTCATTGTTTACGCTGATCCCTTGCAGCCCGACGGCTACGAACGCGCCCGCGAACGCCTCGAAGACATCCGCACCCAGTTGCGCCAAAGCTGCGCCATCCCGCTTTCGCTCGGCAGCAAACACACCGAAGCCGTCAGCGAGTTCGGTGAAGAGCCGTTCAAAACCTGCGTCGATAAAATCAAAGACTACATCTTCGCAGGCGACTGTATGCAGGTCGTCCCCAGCCAGCGCATGAGCATGGAATTCACCGACAGCCCGCTCGCCCTCTACCGCGCTCTGCGCACGCTCAACCCTTCGCCTTACCTCTTTTACTACGATTTCGGCGATTTCCACATCGTCGGTTCCTCGCCCGAAATCCTTGTCCGCCGCGAACGCGACGATGTCATCGTCCGCCCCATCGCTGGTACGCGCCTGCGCGGTAAAACCCCCGCCGAAGACCTTGCCAACGAGCAGGACTTGTTAAGTGACGCCAAAGAAATCGCCGAACACGTCATGCTCATCGATTTAGGGCGCAACGACGTCGGCCGCATCAGCAAAACGGGCGAAGTCAAAGTAACCGACAAAATGGTGATTGAAAAATACTCCCATGTGATGCACATCGTTTCCAACGTCGAAGGTCGTCTGAAAGAGGGCGTCACCAACATGGACATCCTCGCCGCCACATTCCCCGCCGGCACACTTTCCGGCGCACCCAAAGTCCGTGCCATGGAAATCATCGAAGAAGTCGAACCGAGCAAACGCGGCATCTACGGCGGCGCCGTCGGCGTATGGGGTTTCAACAACGACATGGATTTGGCGATTGCCATCCGCACCGCCGTAGTGAAAAACAATACCCTATACGTCCAAAGCGGCGCAGGCATCGTCGCCGACTCCGACCCGACTTCCGAATGGCAGGAAACGCAGAATAAGGCCCGAGCAGTGGTCAGGGCGGCGCAGATGGTACAGGAAGGGTTAGATAGGTAAAATCAGTCTTTATATTAATTTTATATTTAGGTATTAGTATGACTATAAAAGCAGACACATTATTCCATTTTACTCCTAGGGAAGATTATTTATTTGATATCCTAGAGAATGGGTTTTGGCCTAGGTATTGCCGAGAGGATATCGGCTGGGCTAAAAATAAAAACTTTGAATTTTGTGCATATCCTATGGTATGTTTTTGTGATATTCCATTATCAAAAATTTCAGAACATACTGAATTTTATGGGGAATTTGGTATTGGAATGACAAAAGAATGGGCTATTGAGCATGAGTTGTCGCCTATTTGGTATGTATTAGATAAAACTGATTTATTAGAAAAATTTAAAAAAATTTTAAAATATATAGAATCTTTAGAAAAAAAAGATGGATTTTCAGAAATTGTCGAGAATATAGGATATCCTATTTATGATATATTTTATGATTTGCTAAAATATATTAAACCTGTTTCAGGGAAGATGGAAGTTAAGGAAAAGGAAATAGAAAAAAAGTTTGATGAGGAATCTGAATGGAGATATGTTCCAAATAATGAGAATATTAGGAAACTAATTTTAGATTACTCTTCAGTAGAAATAGATGAAGAAAATAAAAAAACTAAAGAATTTGCTTCTTTGATGTTTGAACCTAAGGATATTAAATATATTTTTGTACCAAAAGATTCAGATATACCGGGAATTGCCAGAAAAATTCAAGCCGTATATCTTAAAAAATATGATTATAACGAAGTTTATTTACTGATATCAAAAATAATTTCACTAGAAACAATATACAAAGATTTATAGCAATGCATGATTCTCTCATCCTCCCTCCTTCCATGCTCGGCATCCTCGGTGGCGGCCAATTAGGCAGAATGTTTACCGTTGCCGCCAAAACCATGGGCTACAAAGTAACCGTACTCGACCCCGATCCGAACGCGCCGGCGGCGGAATTTGCCGACCGCCATTTGTGCGCGCCGTTTGACGACCAAGCCGCTTTGGACGAGTTGGCAAAATGCGCGGCAGTGACCACTGAATTTGAAAACGTCAATGCCGACGCGATGCGCTTTCTGGCAAAGCATACCAACGTTTCCCCCTGCGGCGACTGCGTTGCCATCGCGCAAAACCGTATTCAGGAAAAAGCGTGGATACGCAAAGCGGGATTGCAAACCGCGCCGTATCAAGTGGTTTGTCGTTCAGACGACATCAGCGAAGAAAGCGCGCAATTTTTGCCTGGCATCTTGAAAACGGCTACATTGGGCTACGACGGCAAAGGTCAAATCCGCGTCAAAACGGTGGACGAACTCAAAGCCGCGTTTACCGAACACGGCGGTGTGGATTGCGTTTTAGAAAAAATGGTGGATTTGCGCGGCGAAATTTCCGTGATCGTATGTCGTCTGAACGATGAAAACGTGCAAACCTTCGACCCCGCCGAAAACATCCACGAAAACGGCATTCTTGCCTATTCCATCGTCCCCGCGCGGCTGAGTGCCGACGTGCAGCAACAGGCGCGGCAGATGGCGCAACGATTGGCGGACGAATTGGACTATGTTGGCGTATTGGCGGTAGAAATGTTCGTCGTCGGCGACACGCATGAATTGGTCGTCAACGAAATCGCCCCGCGCCCGCACAATTCCGGCCATCATACGCTGGATGCCTGCGCCGCAGACCAGTTCCAGCAGCAGGTACGCATTATGTGCAATCTGCCGCCCGCCGATACCAAGCTGCTTTCTTCATGCTGTATGGCGAATATTTTGGGCGACGTTTGGAAGGAAGACGGCGGCGAACCAGAATGGCTGCCGCTGCAAAGCAACCCGAATGCACATCTGCATCTTTACGGTAAAAAAGCCGCGCGCCAAGGCCGAAAAATGGGCCACTTTACCGTCTTGGCCAACGATGCGGACAACGCGTTCCAAACCGCACAAACCTTACATCAAAGCCTGTAACCTTACCCACTTTTTTCAGACGGCCTTTGATTGCAAAAGGCCGTCTGAAATCAATTTTTCCGACCATCCGCCATGAGCCTTCTGACCATCCTCCGTCCGGCAACCGAAAAAGACTGCCAAGCTATACACAACGCCCATCTGCATGCCGTTCAATACGCCTGCATTCGCTGTTATGATGAAACTATTATGCACACATGGGAAAGTCTGCTCGACATCAACAGCTATTTGGAAACCATCTCCGATAAAAACAAAGCCTTGTGGGTGGTCGAATACAAAGGGCTGATTCAAGGCTTCTTCCAAGTCGATTTCAAAGAAGCGCAACTGGACGCTTTATACGTCCATCCGCTCTTCCACAATCTCGGCTTGGGTACGGCCCTGCTCAGCCGCGCCGAAGAAATGGCACGAAATGCAGGCCTCAGCTTTCTCAAACTGTATGCCTCGCTCAATTCCGTGCCTTTCTATCGCCTCAATCGTTATGAATCGCTCGGTACTGCCGTGTTGCAGCTGAACAAAACCGTCCGCGTCGAATGCGAATTGATGCGCAAATACCTGTAATTTTCCCTTCCGCCGTTGCTTTTTTGAAAGAAACCGATGTCCCGAATTGCCGCACTGCCCGACCATCTTGTCAACCAAATCGCCGCCGGCGAAGTGGTTGAACGCCCTGCCAACGCTCTGAAAGAAATCGTTGAAAACAGTATCGACGCAGGCGCGACAGCGATTGATATCGAGCTGGCCGGCGGCGGTATCCGCCTGATTCGCGTCAGCGACAACGGCAGCGGCATCCACTCAGACGACATCGAGCTTGCGCTCCACCGCCACGCCACCAGCAAAATCAAAACCTTAAACGATTTGGAACACGTTGCCAGTATGGGCTTTCGTGGCGAAGGTTTAGCCAGTATCGCCTCAGTCAGCCGCCTGACCCTGACCAGCCGTCAAGAAGACAGTTCGCACGCAACCCAAGTCAAAGCCGAAGACGGCAAACTCAGCAGCCCCACCGCCGCCGCCCACCCCGTCGGCACCACCATCGAAGCTGCCGAACTCTTCTTCAATACTCCTGCGCGGCGCAAGTTCCTCAAATCCGAAAACACCGAATACGCCCACTGCGCCACCATGCTCGAACGTCTTGCGCTGGCGCATCCGCACATTGCCTTCTCACTCAAACGCGACGGCAAACAAGTGTTCAAACTTCCTGCACAAAGCCTGCATGAACGTATTGCCGCCATTGTCGGCGATGATTTTCAGACGGCCTCATTGGAAATTGACAGCGGCAATGGCGCATTGCGGCTCTATGGCGCGATTGCCAAGCCGACCTTTGCCAAAGGTAAAACCGACAAACAATACTGCTTCGTCAACCATCGCTTCGTGCGCGACAAAGTCATGCTTCATGCCGTCAAGCAGGCATACCGAGACGTATTGCACAACGCGCTGACGCCTGCTTTCGTCCTCTTTCTCGACCTGCCGCCCGAAGCCGTGGATGTCAACGTCCACCCGACCAAAACCGAAATCCGCTTCCGCGACAGCCAGCAAGTACACCAACTTGTATTCCACACGCTCAACAAAGCTCTTGCCGACACGCGCGCCGACTTGACTGAAAGCGTCAGCAACGCAGGCGAAGTGTTGCATGACATTACCGGCATTACACCTGCACCAATGCCGTCTGAAAACAACAGCGAAAATCTATTTGATAGCGCATCCAACTACCCGGCAGGCAACAAATCCAATACACACAATGCCTTTGATTCATCAGGCAAAACCGCGCCCATGCCTTACCAAGCCGCGCGTGCGCCGCAACAACGCAGCCTGTCTCTGCGCGAAAGCCGCGCGGCCATGAATACTTACGCCGAGCTTTACAAAAAAACCGACGACATCGACCTTGAGTTGAGTCAATTCGAGCAGGCACGTTTCAGCAACATGCCGTCTGAAATGCCTACCCAAAAAACAGATACGCCGTTTTCAGACGGCCTTCCATCCCAATCCGAACTGCCGCCGCTCGGCTTTGCCATTGCCCAATTACTTGGCATCTACATCCTTGCCCAAGCAGAAGACAGCCTGTTGCTCATAGATATGCACGCCGCCGCCGAACGCGTTAACTACGAGAAAATGAAACACCAACGTCAGGAAAACGGCAACCTGCAAAGCCAGCGTCTGCTTATTCCCGTAACCTTTGCCGCGTCCCACGAAGAATGCGCCGCCCTTGCCGATCATGCCGAAACGCTGGCAGGCTTCGGGCTGGAATTGTCCGACATGGGCGGCAATACCCTTGCCGTCCGTGCCGTCCCCTCCATGCTCGGCAAAGCCGACGTCGTTTCACTGGCCAAAGATGTTTTGGGAGAACTCGCCCAAGTCGGCAGCAGCCAAACCATCGAAGAACACGAAAACCACATCCTCGCCACCATGTCCTGCCACGGCTCCGTCCGCGCCGGCCGTCAGCTTACCCTGCCGGAAATGAATGCGCTCCTGCGCGATATGGAAAACACGCCGCGCAGCAACCAGTGTAATCACGGTCGTCCGACTTGGGTCAAACTGACATTAAAAGAATTGGATGCGTTGTTTTTACGCGGACAGTAACACTAATAAAAAGGCCGTCTGAAAATGCTTTCAGACGGCCTTTTAACTTATTTGCTCTTAACGAATATCCATAGGCGCAAACGATTTCACGGTTTCATCGATTGCTTTAACACGGGTCAGGAAATCTTCCAATTGGGCAAGCGGCAATGCGCTTGGGCCATCGCATTTGGCTTGGTCGGGATTGGCATGAGATTCAAGGAACAAACCGGCCAATCGGGTTGCCATACCGGCAAGCGCCAAGTCCAATACTTGGGCGCGACGGCCGCCTGACGCAGCAGCGCCGGATTCGCGCGTTTGCAGGGAATGGGTTACGTCAAAAATAACGGGCAGGTTGTTACACGTTTTTTTCATCACGCCAAAGCCGAGCATATCGACCACCAAGTTGTCGTAGCCGAAGTTTGCGCCGCGTTCGCACAAAATGATTTGCTCGTTGCCTGCTTCTTGGAATTTCTCGACGATGTTTTTCATTTGAGACGGGCTGAGGAATTGCGGCTTTTTGATGTTGATGACATTGCCGGTTTTCGCCATAGCCACCACCAAATCGGTTTGGCGTGCCAAGAAGGCAGGCAGCTGAATGACATCGCAGACTTCGGCAACCGGTTGGCATTGGTAAGGCTCGTGAACGTCAGTAATTACGGGAACGTTAAACTCGCGTTTCACCGCTTGAAAAATCTTCATGCCTTCGTCCAAACCCACACCGCGGAAAGAGTGAATGGAAGAGCGGTTTGCCTTGTCGAAAGAGGCTTTGAACACATACGGGATGCCGAGTTTATCGGTTACTTTAACGTATTGCTCACAGGCTTTCAGCGTAGAGTCGAGGTCTTCAAGGACATTGATGCCGCCGAAAAGGGTAAAGGGCGCATCGTTGCTGACGGTGATGTTGTTGATTTGGATATTCACGGCAAAGCCTTTCAGATAAGTTGAATTTGGGAAACAGGCCGTCTGAAACGTTTCAGACGGCCTTTGTTTGAATATTACAACACGGTGTGCGGCGGCTCATAAGAAATCACGTCGCGGATTTTATTGTTCTCATCGACGAGGACGACTTTTGGCTCATGCGCTGCAATTTCGGGTTCGGACAACATGACGTAAGACATGATAATCACGATGTCTCCTTTTTGAACCAAACGCGCGGCCGCGCCATTGAGACAAACGACACCGCTGCCGCGTTCACCGGGGATAGTGTAGGTTTCAAGACGTTCGCCGTTGTTATTGTTGACGATAGCGACTTTTTCGTTCACGCAAATACCTGCCGCATCCAGCAGGTCTTGGTCAACGGTAATGCTGCCGACGTAGTTGAGGTCGGCTTCGGTAACGGTGGCACGGTGGATTTTGCCGCCGAGCATGGTACGGAACATGGGTTTCCTTTTTGATTGTGGGTTGATTTGCGGTTTTAACTTCAGAGAAGTTAAAACCGCTGTTTGTGTGATTGAGGATTAGTTATTGGGAAAGTCTGATTCGTCGAACTCGGGTTCCGGGTCGCTTTGAAGAACTTTTCCGTTTAATTTCAACTTGCTGTTTTGCAGAGTCATATGGGTTTTGACATTATCGTTTTCTAAGGTCAAATATTTTTCGCTTGCCATGCTTTTAATGGTGCTGTCCACCATCAGGCGCAAGGTCTCGTTGATATCGTCGATGCTGGCACGGCCTGCGGCTTCATCTTCGGCATTGACGCTAAACAGGCTGCTTGCTTGGTTGACGGCGAGTTGTTCCAACAATTTTTGCGGTACGCTCATGTTGAAGTCGGCTTCGGTTTTCTTCAGCATATCGCCCAAATTGTTGAGGTCTTTGGCTGCCAAACCTTTAAACGCGAGTTTGCCGCTGACATCGACATCGCCATGAGGCATGGTGAATTTGAAGGTTTTGACGTTTAAAACCGGATTATTGGTAAACAGGCCCGAAGCCTCGTTTTTGGCCGTCTGAATCAAGGAAGCCTGAATTTCTTCTTCGCTCATTTTCTTCACGGACACTTCGGCAATTTTGTTTTTCAATGCCAAAAGTGATGCCGCATCCAAATGCTCGGCAGCGACATTGATGTCCAGAGGGCCGTATTTGTCTTCGCCATAAGTCAGGCTTTCAAATTGGAAGCGGCCTTCACTGTTGATGAATTTATCAACTTCGCCGGTCTGAGTATCGAAACGCAGTTTGCTGACTTCGATTTTAGATGGAGCAATCGTGCCGGTCGGATTGATAAATGCACCGATTTGCAGGTTGGTCACAAGGTTGACCAGTTCGTTCAACTTAACGTTGTAATCGATGTTTTCTTTCCATTGCAGCAGGAATTTATCCAGCGTAATGCTGCTCTTACCCAAAGAAAGCTTGGTCAGGCCGTCTTCCGTTTCAGATTGGAAGCGCAGGTTTTCCAAAGACACATCGCCTTTATCGGCCAATTTGACTTGTAAAGACGGCGCAAGGTAATCGTGGCGATAGCTTTTAAAGCCTTGGCTGTAATCGGTATTGCCGCCAAAGCCTTTCCAGTTGAGCTTGATACCGGAAAGCTCTTCATAGTCGAAGGCGGGGATATTGAGACTGAGTTTACCGTCGCCGGAAAGGTAAACCGTATTGGTCATGGTCAACGGCGTTTGCTGGCCGAAGAAGCGGTCCAAAACTTTTTTGGTTTCCGGATGGTATTGGAACTCGGTTTCCACGTGTGCACGCGTACCGAAACCGCCGGCAAACGGGCCGTGTGTCACGTGGTTGATGACCGTAATCGGCTCTTGCAGGACGGTTTTCAAATTGTCCGGCAGGTATTTCTGCGTATTTTGAAACAGGGTCGGTTTGAGGCGGATGACGGTCGTCTCGGTTGAACTGAACCAGCCGCGATCGTATTGGTGGGACTCAACGGTCAGGAAACCGGATTCCTGCAACAGCTTTTGTTGCTCGGTCAGGCTTTCTTCCGCTTTGACACCAAGATAATAAGGCGTGCCGAGCGCAGCGGCGACAACAACGGCGGCAGTCGGGATAAGATACTTTTTCATCACTTCAAACAGATTAGGTTCAAAGCGTAAAGCATAGCATTTTTTAGCTGTTTTGTCTTATCCGCCGTTTCAGACGGCCTTTAGGTAAAGATTGTGATATTATGCAAACATAAACGATTTTTACACTTTTGGCAGGCCTTACCCTGTCTGCCAAGATGTCATTAAAGGTTTGCAAATGCTTTTATTCATTGATAACTACGACAGCTTCACCTACAACATCGTCCAATACTTTGCCGAATTGGGGCAGGAAGTTTTGGTTCGCTGCAACGATGAAATCACCATCGAAGAAATCGAAGCCCTAAAACCTCAATATCTGGTCATCGGTCCGGGCCCTTGTTCTCCTAAAGAAGCAGGCATTTCTGTTGCAGCCATGCAGCACTTTGCCAGCAGGCTGCCCGTCATGGGCGTGTGCCTCGGCCATCAAACCATGGGCGAAGCGTTCGGCGGCAATGTCGTGCGCGCGCAAACGATGATGCACGGCAAAGTCTCCCCCGTTTTCCATCACGGCACAGGCATGTTTAAAGACCTGCCCAATCCGGTCAACTGCACACGCTACCACAGCCTGGCCATCGATCGAGCCACCCTGCCCGACTGCCTCGAAATTACCGCATGGACGGAAGACGGCGAAATCATGGGCGTACGCCACAAAGAATATGCCGTCGAAGGCGTACAGTTCCACCCCGAAGCCCTGCTGACCGAACACGGCCACGATATGCTGAAAAACTTCCTGGAAGAATTTAAAGACTATCGTCCGCAAAAATCTTAATGAAAGGCCGTCTGAAAGGTGTTTGACAGTGTTCAAACCGCATTTTCAGACGGCCTGAATCACATCGGACACGAACAAAGGAAAAATCATGATTACCCCTCAACAAGCGATTGAACGCCTCATCAGCAATAACGAACTTTTCTACGATGAAATGACCGACCTCATGCGCCAAATCATGAGCGGCCAAGTTCCGCCCGAGCAAATCGCCGCCATCCTGACCGGCCTGCGGATTAAAGTTGAAACCGTTTCCGA
The DNA here is from genome assembly GCF_001838135.1 of Neisseria sp. HMSC078H04. Classification (NCBI taxonomy): domain Bacteria; kingdom Pseudomonadati; phylum Pseudomonadota; class Betaproteobacteria; order Neisseriales; family Neisseriaceae; genus Neisseria; species Neisseria sp. HMSC078H04. The sequence goes on along the minus strand of NZ_KV835849.1, from coordinate 225,146 downwards.
GATTACCGCCGCAGCCAGCGTGATGCGTGAATTTGCCACTAAAGTGCCGCTGGAAAACGCCGATGACTTGGTCGATATTGTCGGCACGGGCGGCGATGGTGCCAAAACTTTCAATATTTCCACGACTTCTATGTTTGTCGCGGCTGCGGCAGGCGCGCAAGTTGCCAAACACGGCGGTCGCTCCGTTTCTTCATCCAGCGGCGCTGCCGATGTCATGGAACAAATGGGCGCCAACCTCAATCTCAACCCCGAACAGGTTGCCCAAAGCATTCAGCAAACCGGCATCGGCTTTATGTTCGCGCCCAACCATCACAGCGCCATGCGCTATGTTGCCCCTGTCCGCCGTTCGCTCGGATTCCGCAGCATCTTCAATATCTTGGGCCCGTTGACCAATCCGGCCGGCGCGGCAAACCAACTCTTGGGCGTGTTCCACATCGACTTGTGCGGCATTCTTTCCCGCGTATTGCAACAGCTTGGTTCCAAACATGTTTTGGTCGTGTGCGGCGAAGGCGGTTTGGATGAAATCACGCTGACCGGCAAAACCCGCGTTGCCGAACTGAAAGACGGAAAAATTACCGAATACGACATCAGCCCGGCCGATTTCGGCATGGAAGTCCGCCGCAATTTAGACGAAATCAAAGTCGAAAATGCGCAAGAATCCCTGCAAAAAATGAACGAAGTGCTGGACGGCAAAGCCGGTGCCGCACGCGATATCGTTGTCCTTAATGCCGCCGCTGCGCTCTACGCAGGAAACGTGGTCGCTTCGCTGGCAGATGGCGTCAAAGCCGCTCAAGAAGCCATCGACTCCGGCAAGGCCAAAGCCAAAAAAGACGAATTTATCAAATTTGGCAAACAGTTTGCCTAAGCTTTAAAACCATAAACAAAGGCCGTCTGAAAAATCTTTCAGACGGCCTTTTATTCTTTAAATATTAAAATTTGCTTTTAATATCATTAATCAAGCCTTCAGCTTTTTCTTTGGCTTCTTCAGCCAAGTGTGCTACTTTCTCTTTGGCTTCATCGGCTAAAGCAGTTGCTTTTTCTTTAGCTTCTTCAAACAATTGCGAACCTTTTGCTTTACCTTCTTCTAAAGCGTCACTGGCTTTGCTTTCAATATCTGATGCTGCTTCTTTTACTTTGCCAACGCCTTGTTGAACCAAGCCTTCAGCTTCAAGTTTAGCATTGCTGGATACATCGCCAGCCACTTCTTTTACTTTACCGCTGATTTTATCTAATTCGCCGCTCATGGTTATACTCCTGGATTAATGTTGATAAGATTAGTGCTGCATTACCTTATGTCGGGGGCTTCGTTTCAACTTTAAAGGCCGTCTGAAAGACAAAACATGATAAAACGAGTTAAATCAGGTCAATCCATCTGTTTCAATATCGCTTCGGCTACTGCCTTGCCTATCATCTTACTGCCGAACTCATTGAAATGAAGCCCGTCACACAGCATCACATCAGTCAAGTCCTGCTCAAACATCAAGCTGTATAAATCATTGACAGCAAAACCATATTGCCTTGCCAAATCCTCCGCCACACGGTTATAGGCCTTCAAATCAGCCAGATAGCGGCGCGAGGGTTTGAGGATATTGTGTACGCTTTCCAAAAAGGGCGTACTGCTCGCCCAAATAATTTTTGCACCTGTCTGTTTCAGATAATCGAAAATTTGGGTCAGGTTATTGCGATAGGTTTCTATATCGGCCACCGGCTCATTACAGCCTTGATTGTGGCGGATATCGTGCAAACCGCAGTTGATGTGGATAATGTCTCCCACAGTCGCGCCCTCTGTCCCTTGCCCGATATGCTCTAACACATCATGCGACGAACGGCAGTTTTCCGATGGAGAAACAATATCCACCTCAGGCAAAGCGGCGCGCGTGTAAGGCTCCGAAGCAAGCCGCACGGAGTCGCCGATTAAGTAAACAGTCATTTTTGTTCTCCTCCCTTTATTTGAACAAACAGCAAGGCCGTCTGAAATATCACTTAATATTATTATAAGAGTGCTATTTCAGACGGCCTTAACTTCAGTCAAATTCTATCGTTAAATCATAAATTAACACTGACTGTTTTTATAAAAATCAATTAATTGCTTGGCCTGCAACATGGGCAGCCCAAAACGATCGCTCACGTCTTTCAAATCCTTCCATTCCTGACCGGTCAGATTTTGCCCAACCCATTTGAGGTTTTCCGGATTGCTTTTGATTTTCTCAAAATACGCCTGCTTGCGTTTCCAGTTGCGCGACCACACCAGCAACATGGTAAAAATACATAAAACAATCAATACAATATTGGTAAACAACATCATGTCCATACGACATACTCCCGCTTGGATCTCAAAATCAGAAAATATGGATTAAAGGCCGTCTGAAAAACAGTCTTCAGACGGCCTCAGCGTGACGCTCAACGTTGCATTTCCTTGGCTAAAACCAACATGCCTGATGTTTACAGGATATCGTCTTCCCGATTGTGTTCGATCATATCGTTTACCGCTTGGGCGAGCCATGCCCAGCAATCGGGGAATTCTTGACGCTGCTCCCAGCCGGGGTCAGCAAAGTCGTGGATAAGCTGGACTGTGCCGCCTTTGCCGATTTCGAAGCAGGCAGTGTCATCGCAATCGCTGCGTTTGGCGAAGGGAATCAGTTTTCTATTGGGATAACGCGTTTGCATGCCTTGGTATAGCTTGGCGGCCCAATCGCTATCGAGCAGATGCCAAATATCGAAATCGACTAAATTCAGTTCGACGATTTTTTCAAATGATTCAGGGTATTCAAAGTGGGGAATATCGAGCGTATAGCTTTTCATCGTTTGATTCCTAGTTTGAGGCTACCTGAAAAATGAAACTGGGCGTATGGTTTTTAGAGGGCCTTTGCCACGTTTCACTCAATATTCACCCGTTTCAGGCGCAAGGCATTACCCAATACCGACACCGAGCTTGCCGCCATTGCCGCGCCTGCGATGACGGGATTTAAAAAGCCGAGTGCGGCGAGCGGAATACCCAAGATATTGTAGAAGAAGGCGAAAAACAGGTTTTGTTTGATGTTTTTCAAAGTCGCCTGCGACACCAGCAGGGCATCGGCGAGCTGGTTGACCGAATGCTGCATCAGCGTGGCGGACGCAGTGTGTTCGGCAACATCCGCACCGCCTTTCATCGCAAAGCTGACGTTGGCGGCAGCGAGCGCGGGCGCGTCGTTGATGCCGTCGCCGACCATCGCCACGGTTTTGCCGGCGGCTTTGAGTTTCTGCACTTCGGCGGCTTTATCGCGCGGACTCATATTACCAAAGGCGTGTGCGATGCCCAGTTGTTTGGCGACATATTCGACCGTGCCTTGGTTGTCGCCGCTCATAATATAGACATCGATATTGTGTTTTTTCAGACGGCCTACGGCTTCGGCGGTATCGGCTTTCAACGCGTCTGCAAGTGCGAATGCGCCGATAGGTTTGTTATCGACTGAGACTGCAACAATGCTTGCAATGTCCCAAACGCCGTCTGAAAACTTCGGCAAGGTCAATTCGGCAAATTCGGCTTTGCCTGCTTTCACCAAACCCACGCCTTCCACTTCGGCGGTAATGCCTGCGCCGACAACGGTTTGCGCGTTTTGTGCGGCGGGAATGTCCAAACCGCGCGCTTGGGCGGCGGAAACGATGGCGCGGGCAAGCGGATGAGCGGCGTTTTGTTCGACGGCGGCGGCGATGCGGTACAAAGCGTCTTCGTCAAAGCCGCTGTCGGGAACGCAATAAACGGCGGCAACCTGCGGCTTGCCTTCGGTCAGCGTGCCGGTTTTGTCCAACACGACGGCATCGACGTGGGCAGCTTCTTCCATCGCCGCCGCGTCTTTAAACCAAATGCCGTGTTTCACTGCTTTACCCATGCCGACCATAATCGCGGCAGGGGTTGCCAAACCGAGTGCGCACGGACAGGCAATCACCAAAACAGCAACGGCGTGCATTAGTGCAATCGTCCAATCGCCTTTCACCAGCCAAGTAACAATAAAAGTCAAAAGTGCAATGCCCACGACAGTTGGCACGAACACCGCCGCCGCCTTATCCGCCACACGCGCAATCGGTGCCTTGCTGCCTTGCGCTTCGGATAGCGCGTTCATCATGTCGCCGAGCAGGGTTTGGCTGCCGAGCTGCGTGGCGCGGTACACCACGCTGCCTTCGGTCATCAGCGCGCCTGCCAACACTTTGCCGCCTGCCTTTTTCTCTTCAGGATTGGATTCGCCGGTAAGATGACTCTCATCCGCCCAACCGCAGCCGCTTTCAATGATGCCGTCGGCGGCAATGCGTTCGCCGTGGTTGGCGCGGATTAGGTCGCCGATTTGCACTTGGTCGATGGGAAGCTGTTGCCATTCGCCGTTGCGTTGTACATTGACTTGAGTCGGCGTGAGTTTGAGCAGCAAGCCCAAGCTGTTCAGGCTGGATTTTTTAGTGCGGTGTTCCAAAAATTTGCCCAGCGACACAAAACCGATCACCATCACGCCTACTTCAAAATACACGTGTGCCATGCCGTGCGCCGCGTGCGGGCTGAAAAACAGCATATAGACGGAATACAGGTAAATCGACACCGTACCAATGGTAACCAACACGTCCATATTCGCCAGTCCGCCTTTAATGCTCGCCCACGCGCTTTTGTAAAACGGGATTGCCAGCCAAAGCTGCACAATACTTGCCAGTACAAATTGCCATACAGGCGGAATCATCCAATCGTGCCGCCCAATCATCATGCCTGCCATGCCGATTAGGAACGGGATATTGATGGCCAGCAAAAGCCACAGCCTCCAGCTTACATGCGCTGTTTCTTCGGGCTGCGGCAGCGCGTCTTCCATTTTTTCCTTCGCGCCGTAACCGGTTTTCTCAATGATTTTGGCAATGTCGGCTGCGGAGGTTTTGCTGTCGTCAAACGTAACCTGCGCCTCCTCGCTGGCGAAGTTCACCCCCGCCGATTCGACAAAATCTTTTTTGTTCAACACTTTTTCAATACGCGAAGCGCAGGCCTGACAGGTCATGCCTTCGATTTGGAAACGGACTTTTTGTTGCATGGCAAAGCCTCCTATTGATTGTTTGGCGGGTGTTTTTCGTGTTTATATATTATCAAACGAAAACGACATAATGGCAAAAAGTAAGTTATCAAGAGACAAAGGCCGTCTGAAGCGTTTCAGACGGCCTTTATTCAAAAATACGCTTATCGGTTACAAAGCAACATCGTAGCCGCCGTCTTCTACGGCATCAATCAGCGCGTCGGCATCTGTCTTGCTTTCATCAAAAGTAATCACTGCATTTTTGTTTTCCAAGCTGACTTCTGCTTTTTCCACGCCTTCTACGCCTTCCAAAAGACGGGTTACGCTTTTCACGCAGCCGCCGCAGGTCATGCCGTCGATGTTGAGGGTAACTGTTTGCATTTGTATTTCCTTTCGTTCAGACAAAGATAATTGCCAAACACTTTACTCCTTACGCCAACGGCTTGCAAATTCTTCATTAAGTCCGTCTGAAAAATGCAGATAGGCGTACAATAACGCCTTTTGCTTCATCAAACGGACATAATAATGACTTCAACATTCAAACAATGGGTTAGCGTATGCGCGCTGGCGGTGGGGGCGTTTATTTTCAATACCACCGAATACATTCCGATTGCGCTTTTGAGCGACATCGGTCAGAGCTTTGGCAAAGCGGCAACGGAAGTGGGCATGATGATTACGGTGTATGCGTGGATTGTTGCGCTCCTATCGCTGCCGCTGATGCTGATGACGAAAAACATCGAACGGCGCAAATTATTGCTGATGCTGTTTGCACTGTTTGCGCTGTTTCACGCGCTGTCGTTCTTTTCTTGGAACTTCAACATCCTCTTGGTCAGCCGTATCGGGATTGCGCTGACACACGCGGTCTTTTGGTCGATTACGGCTTCTTTGGCGGTACGGCTTGCCCCCGCCGGCAAAACCAATCAAGCTTTGGGCTTGCTCAGTACGGGTACGGTTTTAGCGATGGTTTTGGGTATTCCGCTGGGGCGCGTGGTCGGGCAATACTTCGGCTGGCAGCTCAGCTTCCTACTGATCGGGGTTTGCGCTGCCGGCGTAATGCTGGTGTTGGCCAAAAACCTGCCTGCTTTACCCAGCCAAAATACCGGCTCTTTAAGCAGCCTGCCGAGTTTGTTCAAACGCCGCAACCTGATGCTGCTCTATACCATGACGGTATTGATTATTACGGCACATTTCACGGCATACAGCTATATCGAGCCTTTTGTATTGCAAGTTGGCGGATTTAAGGCTGAACAGGTCACCATCGTTTTGAGCCTATACGGTTTGGCAGGCTTCGCCGCTTCTTATCTGTTTGGCAAATGGTTTGCCAAATCGCAACGCCTGTTTATGCTTGGCGCGGTGGCGGTCATCCTGCTCTCCGCTCTGCTGCTTCTGCCGTTTGCCTCTTTCCCTTATGCGGTGTACGTGCTGGTGTTTATTTGGGGCGTGGCCATCGTCATCGTCAGCTTGGGCATGGTATCGAAGGTCTTGGCATTCGCCTCGGATGCAACAGATGTGGCCAACTCGATTTATTCAGGTTTGTACAATGTCGGCATCGGCGGCGGTGCGCTTTTGGGACATTATGTAACCGTCTGGTTCGGCCTTTCCAATATCGGCATTGCCGGAGCCTTGCTGGCGGCGGCAGGTTTGGCCGTTTGCGGTTTGTTGTTTAAAGAACAAGACAATCTGACGCAAAATGTTTAAATCCATATAAATCAGGATGGTATTACTGACCCGGCCGTAATTTTGGCAGTTTTACCGATTTGTCCTGATGCTTATTAACCCACGATGGGTCTTCATTCCGCCGGATAAGCAGTTTTCTTGCTGCTTATCCGGTTTTCATTTCATTTTTAAAAAATAATTTACAATTTGTTTACACTACATTAAATTACAAATATACTGTCGTCTATTAGGCCGTCTGAACGTACGGCTGAAAAGAAAAACCAATCATGTTTCAGAGGAATACATCATGGACTTAAACGCCAAGGATAAGACTCAGCATCCTGAGAACGTCGAGCTTCTCAGTGCGCAGAAGCCGATTACCGATTTTAAAGGACTGCTGACGACCATTATCTCTGCTGTTGTCTGCTTCGGCATTTATTACATCCTTCCCTACAGCCCCGACGCCAACAAAGGCATCGCGCTGTTGATTTTCGTTGCCGCGCTTTGGTTTACCGAAGCCGTCCACATTACGGTAACCGCATTGATGGTGCCGATTCTCGCCGTCGTACTCGGCTTCCCCGACATGGACATCAAAAAGGCGATGGCGGGCTTTGCCGATCCGACGATTTACATCTTCTTCGGCGGCTTCGCACTTGCCACCGCACTGCACATGCAACGTCTCGACCGTAAAATCGCCGTCAGCCTGTTGCGCCTGTCCCGCGGCAATATGAAAGTTGCCGTGCTGATGCTGTTTGCCGTTACCGCCTTCCTGTCTATGTGGATCAGCAACACCGCAACCGCCGCCATGATGCTGCCTTTGGCCATGGGTATGATGAGCCACCTCGATCAAGAAAAAGAACGCAAAACCTACGTTTTCGTCCTGCTCGGTATCGCCTACTGCGCCAGTATCGGCGGCTTGGGTACCGTGGTCGGTTCTCCGCCGAACATGATTGCCGCCAAAGCGCTGAACTTGGACTTCGTCGGCTGGATGAAGCTCGGCCTGCCGATGATGCTATTGATTCTGCCGTTGATGCTGTTCTCCATGTACGTCATCCTCAAGCCTAATTTGAACGAGCGCGTGGAAGTTAAAGCCGAATCTATCCCTTGGACTTTGCACCGCGTTATCGCGTTGTTGATTTTCTTGGCAGCCGCCATCGCTTGGGTATTCAGCTCCAAAATCAAAGCCGCATTTGATATTTCCAACCCCGATACCGTTATCGCCCTGATTGCCGCCGTTGCCGTCGTCGTATTCGGCGTGGCGCAATGGAAAGAAGTTGCCCGCAATACCGACTGGGGTGTATTGATGCTCTTCGGTGGCGGTATCAGCTTGAGCGCGTTGTTGCAATCTTCCGGCGCATCTGAAGCACTGGGTCAGCAAGTTGCTTCTACGTTCTCCCATTCTCCTGCATTGCTGGTGATTTTCGTGGTTGCGACCTTCATCATCTTCCTGACCGAGTTCACCAGTAACACCGCCTCCGCCGCCCTGCTTGTGCCTATTTTCGCCAGCATTGCCGCGCAAATGGGTCTGCCTGAACAAGTCTTGGTATTCGTCATCGGTGTCGGCGCATCTTGTGCCTTCATGTTGCCGGTTGCCACACCGCCTAACGCGATTGTGTTCGGTACAGGCTTAATCAAGCAACGCGAAATGATGAATGTCGGCTTATTGCTGAACATCCTCTGCGTGGTATTGGTTGCTCTGTGGGCTTATGCTGTACTGATGTAAACCATCGACCTAAACAACAAGGCCGTCTGAAAGAATATTTTTCAGACGGCCTTGAAGTTTGTCGTTCAGACACAATTTAACGAGTTATTCAAAACTGGATTCTAACGAAAGGAAACCCATGATTATCCTGCACACCAACAAAGGCGACATCAAAATCGAACTCGATTTCGACAAAGCCCCCGTTACTGCTAAAAACTTCGAGCAATACGTTAAAGACGGCTTCTACGACGGCGTAATCTTCCACCGCGTCATCAAAGGCTTCATGATTCAAGGCGGCGGCATGGATGAAAACATGAACGAAAAAGAAACCCGCGATCCGATTCAAAACGAAGCGTCCAACGGTTTGCCTAACGAAAAATACACCATCGCCATGGCGCGTACTTCCGATCCGCACTCTGCCAGCGCGCAATTCTTCATCAACACTGCCGACAACGCTTTCCTGAACTTCCGTTCTAAAGAGTTGTACGGCAAAACCGTCGTTCAAGACTGGGGCTATGCCGTATTCGGTAAAGTCGTTGACGGTTTTGACGTTGTCGATGCCATCGAAGGCGTTTCTACCAAACGTCACGGCTACCACGACGACGTACCGAGCGAACCTGTCATCATCACTAAAGCCGAAGTGGTTTAATTGATTTGATTTCCCATAAAAACAGCCTGTCCGAATTAAAAACGGACAGGATGTTTTTCAATAATGATGCATACCGTCACACATCATAAGTACCGACCACGCATGCCGAATCCAACACATGGCCCTGCATGGCAAAATGCAGCTCATTAAAGCGGAAACCCCGCGGCAAATCCAAAACGGTATCCAGCGCGTACACAATCAGTTCATAACGATGGCGGTTGTTCGGTGGTGCCATACCGCCGTAAAAAGAAGCCTCTTCGATTTCAAATTTACCCAACGCGCTTGCCCAAGTGTTCGCACCCTGTGTGAAATCTGTTGCAGAAATACTTTCATTTTCTGCCACGGAAGTACGTTTCAAATCCGAAATCAACCAATGCGTCCATACGAAACCCGATGCCGAAATGGCATCTTTGTCTTCCAACACCACGGCAAACGATTTTGTTCCTTCAGGCGCATCTTCAATCTCAAAAGGAATCGAATAAGAAGGCATACCGCTCGGGCTGAACTGGCTGCCGCGCTTGCCGTATTTGTCTTCAAATTCGCCGTTGACAATAGCTTTACTGCTGACTTTCATCTTATATCTCCCAATAGTAGGTTTGTTCATTCTAACAAACCCCAAGGCCGTCTGAAAGATACTGCCGTTTTCACTTTCCCGATGTCGCATTTTCAGACGGCCTCAAGCAATATTCACAACTCGATCAAACACATTTGACATTCCATAGTATAATCCGCCGCATGAAAACTACACAGGATACGCATTATGGATTGGAAAGGTCGTGAACAAAGCCAAAACGTCGAAGATCGCCGCGGAAGCCGCGGCGGCGGTGGCGGCAAAACACCGGGCATACTCGGCATTATCGTGGTTTTGGTCGGCGCATATTACGGCGTGGATTTGAGCGGTTTGGTTGGCGGCTCATCTTCGATGGGCATTCCTACCCAGCAAGCTTCCCGACTCGACAGCCAACAAGAAGCCGAATTAAACGAACTGTCCCGTGTCGTCCTTGCCGAGACGGAAAAAGCATGGAGCAAATATTTCCAACAACACGGCCAACGCTATACACCGACAACCATGGTGTTGTATGAAGGCGGTACGTCCACCGCCTGCGGTACGGGCCAATCAGCCATGGGGCCGTTTTACTGCCCGGGCGACCAAAAAGTTTATTTGGATTTGAGCTTCTACGAAGACATGCGCACCAAGCTCGAATCCGCCAGCGATGCCGCGTTTGCCTATGTTATTGCCCATGAAGTCGGCCATCACGTTCAAAACCTGCTCGGCATTCTGCCTAAAGTTCACAAAATGCAACAACAAGTCGGCAAGAAAGAGGCCAATGCCCTTTCCGTCAAACTCGAATTGCAGGCCGACTGTTTCGCCGGTATTTGGGGACACTACGCCGTCAACAACAACATCTTCAAAGCCGAAGACATTCAAAAAGCCATGCTGGCTGCTGAATCCGTCGGCGACGACCGCTTGCAGAAACAGGCTCAGGGCTATGTCGTTCCCGACAGCTTTACCCATGGCTCGTCCGAAGAACGCATGACTTGGCTCAAGCGCGGCTTGGAAAGCGGCGATATCAACCAGTGCAACACTTTCAACAATTGATTCGTCCAAACAACACTGTTCTTTGATGTAACGACAAAAGGCCGTCTGAATTCTTCAGACGGCCTTTTAGCCGTGTTAAAATAACGCCTATTATTTTCCCTTAAATTCAAAGGAAATCCACATGGCAAATATCGCCCGCGACATTTTCAAAGCCTACGACATCCGAGGCATCGTCGGTAAAACCCTGACCGACGAAGCTGCCTACTTAATTGGCAAAGCCATTGCCACCAAAGCCTCCGAAAAAGGCATTACCCGCATCGCACTCGGTCGCGACGGCCGTTTGAACGGCCCCGGCCTGATGACACAAATTCAACGCGGTTTTACAGACAGCGGCATCGACGTCCTCAACGTCGGCATGGTTGCCACCCCTATGCTCTACTTCGCAGCCATCAACGAATGCGGCGGCAGCGGCGTGATGATTACCGGCAGCCACAATCCGCCCGATTACAATGGTTTCAAAATGATGCTCGGCGGAGACACGCTCGCAGGCGAAGCCATTCAAGAACTTTTAGCTATTGTTGAAAAAGACGGTTTTGTTTCCGCCGACAAACAAGGCAGCGTAACCGAAAAAGACATCTCCGGCGAATACCACAACAACATCGTCGGCCACATCAAGCTCAAACGCCCGATGAAAATCGTCATCGACGCGGGCAACGGTGTCGGCGGCGCATTTGCAGGCAAACTCTACAAAGGTTTGAGCAATGAAGTGACCGAACTTTTCTGCGAAGTGGACGGCAATTTCCCTAACCACCACCCTGATCCTTCCAAACCGAAAAACCTGCAAGACCTCATTGTCGAGCTTAAAAACAGCGATGCCGAAATCGGCTTGGCATTTGACGGCGATGCCGACCGCTTGGGCGTGGTCACCAAAGACGGCAACATCATCTATCCGGACCGCCAACTGATGCTTTTCGCGCAAGACGTGTTGAGCCGCAATCCCCAAGCCAAAGTGATTTTCGACGTCAAATCCACCCGTCTGCTCGCGCCTTGGATTAAAGAACACGGTGGCGAACCTGTGATGGAAAAAACCGGCCACAGCTTCATCAAATCCACCATGAAAAAAACCGGCGCACTGGTTGCCGGCGAAATGAGCGGCCACGTTTTCTTTAAAGAACGCTGGTTCGGCTTCGACGATGGTATGTATGCCGGCGCACGCCTCTTGGAAATCCTGTCTGCCTTCGACAATCCGTCCGAAGTGTTGAACAAGCTACCGCAAAGCATTTCCACTCCGGAACTCAACATCGACCTGCCGGAAGGCAGCAACGGCCACAAAGTGATTGAAGAGCTGGCTGCCAATGCCAAGTTTGAAGGTGCGACCGAAATCATCACCATCGACGGCTTGCGCGTTGAATTCCCTGACGGCTTCGGCCTGATGCGTGCTTCCAATACCACGCCGATTTTGGTATTGCGTTTTGAAGCGGATACACAAGAAGCGATTGAGCGTATTCAAAACCAATTCAAAGCAGTCATTGAAAGCAATCCTGCATTAAAATGGCCGCTGTAAGGGTTTAGGCTAAAGCAAAAGGCCGTCTGAAAATCATTTCAGACGGCCTTTTATATTAAACATTGATGATTCCAAAGTTTGGAAACCAAGAATATCCCGGCTTAGTTATCCGACTTGCGCCAACTGTTGACGCATTTCATCGATAACGGCTTTGTAATCCGGTTTGCCAAAAATCGCCGAACCGGCCACAAACGTATCCGCACCCGCCGCTGCAATTTCAGCAATATTGTCTGTCTTCACGCCACCATCGACTTCCAATGCGATATGGCGGCTGCTTTGCCGTTCATACTCGTCCAACATCTCGCGCACTTTGCGGATTTTCACCAGCGTATTCGGGATAAAGCTTTGTCCGCCGAAGCCCGGGTTAACCGACATCAGTAACACCATATCCAGTTTGTCCAAAACGTTTTCCAGAATATTGACCGGCGTAGCAGGATTCAATACCAAGCCTGCCTGACAGCCGTATTCTTTAATCAAACCCAAGCTGCGGTCGACATGGCGGCTGGCTTCCGGATGAAAGGTAATGATATTGGCACCGGCTTTGGCAAACGCATGAATCAAATCGTCCACCGGCTCAACCATCAAATGCACATCGACCGGCACGGTTGCATACGGTTTCAAAGCCGCGCAAACCATAGGGCCGAAAGTCAGATTCGGCACATAATGATTGTCCATCACGTCAAAATGAATCAAATCCGCACCGGCACGGATAACTTCGGCAACCTCTTCGCCCAAACGGGCAAAATCAGCAGACAAAATACTGGGGGCAATACGGTAGTCAGTCATGTTTATTCTCCTAAAGTGTGTTCCTTTGTCATTATCGCATTTTTAACCCTATGTTGTATGCCGCCGACAACGTCTCTACCGTCATTTTTATGAATTTACATTTCATATACATTAATGAAACTTATAATCACATAGTAAGGCTTTGAAAATAAATTATTAGATTACATACATGTGCAAAAAAATCTAACATCATTAACAAAAGTTAACTGCATTGATACTGCCTTTCACACGCTTATCGGTTATATTTCCAAACCTGATGAAACATTAGGAAAACACCGTGTTTGTTGCACTTTCCCGCTATCCGACTTTTATTTTCTTAGCACTCGCCCTACTCTGTTCCAGTCTGCCTGCACATGCCGGTCCGTTTCTGGCTACTTTGGACGACTTCCACCCGAATTGCGACATCCGACAGCTCAATTTATCCGCCGACCAACACGCCGCCCTGCGCCGCCTGCGTACCGACTTCAAACAAATCAACGATAAAGCCTACCGTAAAACCGTACGCTCCGACCGCAATCGCCGTCAAACCATCATCAAAATCCTCTCCGGCGACTCATTTGACTCAAACGCCGCCCGCGATTATGTTGAAAACCGCTACCTCTCCAGCATGGACTATGCGGTGGATGAAATGGAAATCCAATACCGCCTCTACCATCTGCTCAATCCGCGCCAACGCCAGCAATGGTTGTCTTCATGCTTGCGCTGATGGATAAATAAAAATACAAAAAGGCCGTCTGAAACCATATTCAGACGGCCTTTGCTTTTTCAGCCTTAATCCAACACTCTTTCTTCCGGCAACCGGCCTGCCCAGTCGCAGGCAAACTGCCATGCCGAGCGGCCTGAACGGCTGCCGCGCATTTGCGCCCATTGCAATGCGGCTTGGCGCGCCGTATCGTCAAAAGGCACATTGAAATCGTCCAACCAGTTGGCAACAGCGGTCAGATAATCGTTTTGATCGAAAGGATAAAAACTCAGCCATAAGCCGAAGCGGTCGGAAAGGGAGATTTTTTCCTCGACGGCCTCTTTCTGATGGATTTCGCCGCGAGTGCCCGTAGTACCGCCGTTTTCATCCATGTATTCGGGAATTAAATGACGACGGTTGGAAGTGGCATAAACCAAAACATTGGTGCAACGTTGCGACAGTCCACCGTCTAAAGCAGTTTTCAAGGCTTTATAGGTCTCATCGCCGGTTTCAAACGACAAATCATCGCAGAAAACGATAAACTTCTCAGGGCGCTCGGACAACAACGTCAACAAAGCCGGCAGACTGATCAAATCGCTTTTGTCCACTTCAATCAGTCGCAGGCCACGCTCAGCGTATTCGTGCAACAACGCTTTAACCAAGGAGGATTTCCCCGTACCGCGCGCGCCGGTCATCAAGACATTATTTGCCGGACGACCTGCCAAAAATTGCTCGGTATTGCGTTTCAGCCGGTCGGTTTGCGAACCGACTGCCGCCAATCTGCTCAAAGGAAACGTATGCGGACGCGGCAGGCTTTCCAAAATACCTTTTTTGCCCACACTGTGCCAACGGTAGGCCAAAGCGCGCCAGTCGGTTTTACCGGCTTCGTCAGGCAGGATTAAATCCAGACGGTTTAAAACGGAATTCGCTTTTTTCAAAAAATTGGATAATTTCATTTTGGCTTTCTTTTTTTTCAGACGGCCTTTTGAGCCAATACACGCATCACGGTATCGACAACGGCTTGGGTTTGCGGATCGATTTCAATATTGATGAGGTCGCCTTCTTTGCGACTGCCAAACAGGGTACGCTCCAAAGTCTCCGGAATCAGGTGTACACAAAATTCGCTGTCGCTGACTTCGCCTATGGTCAGGCTGCAACCGTCCAAACCGACAAAGCCTTTGGTCAGGATGTAGGGCTTGAGGTTTTCCGGCAGCTCAAACCAAACTGTACGGTTGAACTCGCTTGATTCAATTCGGGAAATTCGGGTAACCGCCATCACATGGCCGCTCATCACATGGCCGCCGATTTCGTCGCCAAACCGTGCCGCGCGTTCCAAATTGACACTGTCGCCGACTTTCAAGCTGCCGAGATTGGTTTTACGTAAGGTCTCGTCCATCAAATCAAAGCTGACTTTGTTGCCGTCAATTCGGGTAATGGTCAGGCAGCAACCATTGTTGGCGACAGAGGCGCCGGTTTGCAGATTGTCGGCGATTTCGGGGGGCAACTCAACTGTGTGGGTACGAAAGTCGGGCGAAGGTTGGGCGATATCTGTAATTTTGCCCATGCCTTGTACGATGCCTGTAAACATGATGTCTTCTTTCCGATGGTACGATAAGGCGGATATTGTAGCATTTTCCAGGCACAAAGGCCGTCTGAAAGCGGTGATGGCGATGGTTTGGGGTATAATCGGATTTTTATTTCCGCAGCCCGATCATGCTCAGCTACCGCCACGCCTTCCATGCCGGCAACCATGCCGATATGCTCAAGCACTTTACCCTCTTCCTCGTCCTCGAATATTTCAACCACAAAGACAAGCCCTATTGGTATATCGATACGCACAGCGGTGCCGGTTTGTATGATTTGAGCAGCGATGAAGCGCAAAAAGTCGGCGAATACAAACAAGGCATTGCGCTCTTGGAACAAGCTGACAAGCTGCCTGCCGAATTGGCCGAATTTGTAGGCCGTCTGAAACAAATACTGCCGCAAGACAACCTTTACTGCGGCTCGCCTTGGCTGGCACAGGCGCTCACGCGCGACAGCGATAAAATGCGCCTCTTTGAGCTGCACCCTGCCGATTTTGTCCATTTACAAAACAATATGCGCGAAGTCCGTCCTGCGCGTAAAGTGCAGGTCAGCCAAGCGGACGGTTATCAAGGCTTGATTTCACTCTTACCTCCTCCGCCTCGCCGCGCCGCCGTCTTGATTGATCCGCCCTACGAAGAAAAACAAGACTACCGCCGCGTCGGCCAAGTCTTGAAAGATACCTTGAAACGCTTTGAAACCGGCTGCTACATGGTTTGGTATCCCTGCCTGAGCCGCGAAGAAAGCCGCAAATTGCCGGACGAACTCAAAAAAATCGCTCCCGACAATTATCTCCATGCCGAGCTTCATGTCCATACGCCGCGCAGCGACGGTTTCGGTATGCACGGCAGCGGTATGTTCGTCATCAACCCGCCCTATATGCTTGCCGAACAGTTACAAAACAATCTGCCCGAACTTTCCAAAATTTTGGCGCAAGATGCAGGCGCGCATTATGTATTGGAAAGCAAAACGAAATAAACGCTGCCGTCTGAACGCATACCCAAGCGCTTCGATTTTGCCGCCATACCCGTTCAGACGGCCTTAACCCTTTATACTTAAGCCTTTTTCCACTACAATTCACAACATAACAATTAACGACCGTCCACTCATGAATATACGCACACCCCTAGCCTGCACACTCCTGCTCTGCGCGTGCAGCGAATCAGCAAAAAACGAATTTAAAGAAGAATTTACCCAAAGTTTCCGCACCGAATTTGTCCGCTCGGCAACCAAAGCCTGCGTAGAAAAAGCCGCAGGAAAAAGCCCGTTTGATTCCGCGACCACTGAAAAAATCTGCCGCTGTATCGGCGAAAAAACAGTCGACCAAATCAATCCTGAAGAAGCAACCTCGCTTTTGGGCGGCAGCGACTCCATGAGCGACGAGCTGAAAAAACGCATCAAAGACACCAGCATCGCCTGCACTAAAGAAGTTTTAGGCATGGCCGAGAGCAAAACCAAATGAACACGCCGTTTTCAGACGGCCTGAAATTGAAAAATGCCCGATTCAAACTTAGGAAAAGAGTGAAACCATGAAGACACTGAACCAATTCTTAGCCCAACACCTGCCCGAACACAAACTGCCGCAAGAGCTGGCCAGCGTATTGGAATCCGTAGCCTCCGCTTGTTTGTACATTAACGCCAAAGTCCGCCTCGGCGCGCTTTCCGGCGTTTTGGGCATGGCAGGTACCGGCAACATCCAAGGCGAAGACCAAAAGAAACTTGACGTCATCGCCAACAACATCATGATTGATGTTTTAAAAACCAATGCCAACATCGCAGGCCTTGCCAGCGAAGAAGAAGACACCTATGTCGCCACACACGAAAACGGCGGCTATTTGGTATTGTTTGATCCGCTGGACGGCTCTTCCAATATCGACGTCAACATCTCCGTCGGCACCATCTTCTCCATCTTGGCGAAACCTGAAGGCGCATTGACTACCGAATCCTTCCTGCAAAAAGGCCGCGACCAAGTGGCCGCAGGTTATGTTTTATACGGTCCGCAAACCCAACTGGTACTGACTGTCGGTCACGGCGTATTCGTCTTCACTCTGGACGATGCCAACCAATTCCTGCTGACCAAAGAAAATCCGCGCGTTCCCGAATCTACTAAAGAATTCGCCATCAATATGTCCAACCAAAGACATTGGTTCGCCCCTGTTCAACAATACATTGACGAATTGCTGGCAGGCGAAACCGGCGTACGCGGCAAAAACTACAATATGCGCTGGGTAGCCAGCATGGTTGCCGAAATTCACCGCATCCTGATGCGCGGCGGCGTATTCATGTATCCGCAAGACAAACGCGACCCATCCAAACCGGGCAAACTGCGCCTGATGTACGAAGCCAACCCGATGAGCCTGATTATGGAACAAGCCGGCGGCGCATCAAACAACGCCATCGAAGCCATGCTCAACATCCAACCTACCGGCCTGCACCAACGTGTTGCCGTATTCATGGGCAGCCGCGAAGAAGTCGAATACGTTTACAATCTGCATCAAAAATAATCAGATGTATTGATTTCAAACCAAAAAAGGCCGTCTGAAATATGATTTTCAGACGGCCTTTGGTTAAAAAATAAAAGAAACGAAAGATTAAAAGGACAGACTCAAATCTGTCCTTTACTGTTTTCCGTCTAATCTTTATTGGATTACGCCGAACGAGCCAGCTCTTCCGCCGCTTTTTGCACCATATCCGGCGTCAGCTTGTTCAAACAATCCGTATGCCCCAACGGACATTCTCGCTTGAAACAAGGCGAGCAATCCAAATTCAAACTGATGATTTTTGCCTTTTGGCTTAGAGGCGGCGTATGGTCAGGGCTGGATGAGCCGTAAACCGCAATCAATTTCCGATCAAGCGCGGCCGCAAGGTGCATCAGACCGCTGTCGTTGCACACGACCGTATCGGCGCAAGACAACAGATCAATCGCCTCCGGAAGATTAGTTTTGCCGCAAAGATTGGTACACAGGCCGTCTGAAAGTCGGTTGATTTCATCTGCAATATCAAAATCTTTTTGCGAACCAAACAGCCAAACCTGCCAACCCTCGGCCAAATATCGGCGGCCGAGTTCGGCAAAATGACGCGCAGGCCAACGCTTGGCCGGGCCATATTCCGCACCGGGACAAAATGCCAAAATCGGTTTATCCGTCGTCAAACCATGTTTTGCCAAAGCGGCTTGACGGCTTTCGGAATCAATCGTGAAACAGGGATTATCGGAATGCCCGTTAAAATCCGCTTGGGTCGGATGCGCCAGCGCAGTATAGCGGTCAACCATCAGAGGCAATGCTGCCTTATCCAACTTACGGATATCGTTCAGCAAAAAATAGCGCGACTCGCCGACGTAGCCCGTACGCTGCTTAATACCCGTAGCCAAGGCAATGATGGCGGATTTGAGCGAACCGGGCAAAACAATCACTTGATCATAGCCTTCTTTTCCCAATTCGCGCCCGATACGCCAGCGTTTTTTCAATTCCAACGCACCATGTCCAAACGGATTTTCCATCACACGGTTGATTTCAGGCATACGCTCAAATACGGCCATCGACCATTTGGGCGCAAAAGCATCAATGGTGCAGCCGGGATGCAGCTCATGCAAACGGCGATAAAGCGGTTGGGTCATGACGCAGTCGCCAATCCAGCTTGGGGTAATAATCAGGATTTTTTTGGACATAATGGAATGTGTTTTTAATTTTGGCTTATTGTAATACGATTTTTAAAAGGCCGTCTGAAACTCGGTTTAATCGCCTAGATCAGAACGTACTAGTTGATACATATTATTTCAACAGATGCGCTCTGGCTTGAGCGCGTGAATCGTTTGTCTTCCCAATTTATCCGGCAAGTTCTGCAAATACCCAACCTGAAACACCAGACCAAACAGCGGCAAGCAATATTTGCTTCATTTTTAAAACCTTATAAAAACAGAAAGGCCGTCTGAAATATTTTCAGACGACCTTTTTATACTGGTTTAACGATGGTAGTTAGGCGCTTCTTTAGTGATTTGTACGTCGTGAACGTGGGATTCGCTCATGCCGGCAGAAGTGATTTCCACAAATTCTGCTTTCTCGTGCATTTCAGCAATATTGGCGCAACCCAAATAACCCATGCTGGAGCGCAGGCCGCCGGTCAGCTGGTGGATGATGTTCACAATCGGGCCTTTGTAAGGAACGCGGCCTTCGATGCCTTCAGGAACATATTTGTCTGTACTGTCGGTTTTGTCTTGGAAGTAGCGGTCGGCAGAGCCTTGGCTCATCGCACCCAACGAACCCATGCCGCGGTAAGACTTGTAAGAGCGGCCTTGGTAGAGTTCGATTTCGCCCGGTGCTTCTTCCGTACCGGCAAACATACCGCCGAGCATGACGCTGTATGCGCCGGCAGCAAGTGCTTTGGCAATATCGCCGGAGAAGCGGATACCGCCGTCGGCAATCAGGGGAACACCTGTACCTTTCAGGGCTTCGGAAACATTGTGAATCGCAGTCAGCTGAGGCACGCCTACGCCTGCCACGATACGGGTCGTACAAATCGAGCCCGGGCCGATACCGACTTTAACGGCATCCGCACCTGCAGCCACCAAATCCAAAGCAGCTTTAGCAGTAGCGATGTTGCCGCCGATGACTTGGATGTGCGGATAGGTGTCTTTTACCCAGCGCACGCGATCGATAACGCCTTGGCTATGACCGTGGGCAGTATCAACCACAATCACGTCCACGCCTGCTTCTACTAATGCTTTGACGCGCTCTTCGGTATCGCCGCCGGTACCCACCGCGGCACCGACGCGCAGACGGCCTTCGGCATCTTTGTTGGCATTAGGGAATTCGGTTGTTTTCAGAATATCTTTAACTGTAATCAGACCTTTGAGTTCATCTTGGTCGTTCAATACCAAAACACGCTCAACTTTGTGCGCATGCATGATTTCGCGGGCCTCATCGATGCTGGTACCTTCAGGAACGGTAACCAAACGGTCGCGGGGGGTCATGATGGCAGAAACCGGCAGATCGACACGGTTTTCAAAACGCAGGTCGCGGTTGGTCACGATACCGACTACTTTGCCGTTTTCCACAACAGGCAGACCGGACATTTTGCGTTTGCGTTGTGCGCGCATTTCCAAGACTTCGCGGATCAATGCGGTCGGCGCAACGGTAACGGGATCTTTCACCACGCCGCTCTCATGGCGCTTCACTTTGGAAACGGCACGCGCTTGCAACTCCGGCGTCATGTTTTTATGGATGATGCCGATGCCGCCTTCTTGAGCCATAGAAATGGCCAGACGCGCTTCGGTAACGGTATCCATTGCAGCAGAAAGTAGAGGGAGGTTGAGCGTGATATCGCGGGTGAGTTTGGTTTGAAGTTTGACATCTCGAGGCAGCACGTTTGAGTGCGCTGGAACCAACAAAACGTCGTCGAAAGTATAGGCTTTTTCTACAATACGCATGATGCTCGGTCTTTCAGTTTGTGCAAGATGCACGGCATTATATCACACCGGCTTGATGCTAACATTGGCAATACACGTTTTAACGTTATTTTTTTACATGATTTGATTTAGCGTACAAAAATATGCCAACGCATTGCAGTTTCAAGTAAAATAAGCCGCATGAGAACATCATTTACATAAGGGAAACCCATGAAATCTTCCGTACTCAAAACCTGTCTGATAACAGCCCTTCTCTCTTCCGCCGCCCTGACCGGCGCGGCCGAGGTGTACACTTGGAAAGGCGCATCGGGCAACAGCTATTCCGATACGCCAAACCGCCTGCAACCGAAGCGTTCCGGCGTGGTCAACATCCGCACGCACAATGTCAAACCTGCCGTTGCACCTGCTTCGGCGGCATCTGAGCCGGTTGCTGAGCAACCCAACGAACAGGTTGCGGAACAAAACAAACAAATTGAAGAACGCAATAAAAAAATCGAAGAGCAAAACCGCCAAAATAAGCTGGAAAACTGCAAAATCGCCAAAATCAACCGCCAAGTCGCCGAAAGCGCACGCTTGGCCAATCGCGACAGCCTGATTAAACAATACCAAAACGACGTCAATAAATACTGCAATTAAGCTCTCAAATAACAATATCAAAAAAGGCCGTCTGAAATTAAATTTCAGACGGCCTTCATCGTTCAGTCCATCAATAATACAGTTGAACCAACAACAAACCGAACGCCAGACTAAATGCCATGCTCAACAAGCCCGGAATCATGAAGCTGTGGTTGAAGATAAATTTGCCGATTCTGGTTGAACCGGTTACGTCAAAGTCGATGGAAGCGATAATCGGGCCGTAGTTCGGAATGAAGAAATAGCCGTTTACCGCGACAAATGTGCCGATGATGATGGGCGCAGGAATACCCAGTTTGATAGCGATTGGGAACAGCGTTGCCACTGTCGCGCCTTGGCTGTTGACCAATACCGACAAGATAAACAAGGCAAAGGCAAAGGTCCATGGTGCAGATTCAACCAAATGACTGACGGTCGATTCCACTTCTGCCAAGTGGCCGTTCATCAAGGTATCGCCCAACCAAGCAACACCAAACACTGCAATCACGGCACGCATACCGGCATGGAATACCGAACCTCGGGTAATCGCATCGCCATTGGGTTTACACGCCAAAATAATCAGCGCAGAAGCAGACAGCATCACGATTTCAATCGTATGTGCCATGCCCATAGGCTTGATCGCACCATCGTGTTCAAAAGCCGGACGCAACTCAGGCAGCGCACCCATCACAACCACCAGCAATGCCGCAGTCAAGAAAATACCGACCGACAATTTGGCTTTCGGCGAAATGGTGACATCGGTTTTTTGCTCCTCCACATCGATGTATTCTTTCACATAGTTCGGGTCTTTCAACAAAGCCTGATAATGCGGATCGTCTTTCAACTCTTTGCCTAGTTTGTTTACGAACACGCAAGCCAAACCGATACCCAAAATCGTGGACGGAACGGTGACTTTCAACACGTCCGCCATCGTGATGTGCTGCGGCTCAAGCATGGAGACGCAGGCAACAACGGCAGCGGCAATCGGGCTGGCGACAATCGCAAATTGGGAAGCGATAACCGCCATTGTCAAAGGACGGGAAGGACGGATGCCATTGCGACGGCTGACTTCGGCAATCACGGGCAAGACCGAGTAAGCCACATGGCCTGTACCTGCCAACACGGTAAAGGTGTATGTTACCGCCGGCGCGATAAAAG
Source organism: Neisseria sp. HMSC078H04 (assembly GCF_001838135.1). NCBI lineage: Bacteria > Pseudomonadati > Pseudomonadota > Betaproteobacteria > Neisseriales > Neisseriaceae > Neisseria > Neisseria sp. HMSC078H04. Next base: position 202,794 of record NZ_KV835849.1, on the reverse strand, counting down.
TGATGTATTTCGGATTGCGGTGCAGCACGCGCGTGGCAATCTTAATCATATAGTCCAAACCGCCGCTGGCCTGCATGGCCGCCGCGGCAGACACTACCGCCATAATCATCAGCATCACATCAATCGGCGGGCTGGTCGGCTGAAGATGGAAACCAAAAGACAATACGGCCAAGCCGATACCGCCGAGCACGCCCAAACCAATACCGCCAACCTGCGCGCCAATCAGGATACACAGCAGCACAACGGCAAACTGGATAAAAAACATAGTTGACATCACAACTCCCAAAATCCGGCCTTCGCCGAAATAAAATTACAAACGGTTGGATTATAGAGCAAACCCTCTTCCCTAACCATACTTTACCTAATTATACATACTGATCTACATCAAATAAATAATATTCTCATTTAACCAATAGACTCATTAAAAGCACAAAAAAAGGCCGTCTGAAGATTTTCAGACGGCCTCTATGATTCAGATGAAATGATAAGGCTATTTTCCGGCTACTTCTTCATCTTTTATAAAATCAGATACGCCATGGACACAGCGGATTTTGCGTTCCGACAAGGTTGCCTCCAACAAGGCATCATTTTGCGGCAAGGAATCGCGTTCCGCCTCATTGTGCCAGAGGTGGTACGCAATACCGGCAAATTTCAAATTATGGCGTTTCATCCCATTATGATAGCAACGGGCAACAAATTCGCTGTCTTCCCTGCCCCAACCGACAAAGCTATTGTCAAACCCGTTGACGGCCAGCGCATCGCTGCGGAAAAAGCCCATATTGCAGGTTTTGATGCCTTTGTGTTTGCGGTTGCCTTTTCGGCCTGCCAGTTTGGCCAAACAACGGCAGCGCAGGGCGGATAGCCGTTTTTCTATTCCCGAGCTGAACACGGACAAAGCAGGCAAATCGCCTTCGTCCAAAATATCCTGCGTTTTATCCTCAGTCAAAATCACGCGGGAACCCTGTATCAGACGGCCTTTGCGGGCAATCTTCAAATGATCGGCGATAAAAGACGGATCCAAGACCATATCGCCGTCAATCAACACAATATAATCGCCTTTCGCCTGCGCCAACGCACGGTTGCGCGATTCGGCGGCACGAAAGCCTCTATCCGGCTGCCATGAATGCTTGACAGGAATGCTTGTTCTGCGGCGGATAAAATCAACCACTTCGGCGGTTTCCTGCCTTGAGCCGTCATCCGCGACAATAATCTCATCCGGCAGACGGGTTTGCGATAAAGCCGATTTCAACACCAGCTCCAGAGCATCGGGACGATTGTAGGTAGTGATGATGAGGGAGACGGTTATCGTGCGGTTGCGCTCGTAAAGTTTGACATATTTGTAATACGAACCTTGCGCGTTGGACACCGAAATCGTCAGCCCGTCCGCCCCATAGGCAAAACCGCGTTTGAGCAGGTAATTTTTCACAAACGATACGCCGCCATGTAGCAAAGCCTTAAACGGCGAACTGTCTTTCTTAAAGCGGTTTTCTTCCGCATACAGCGAACTGTACTGCTGCATTTTTTGAATCAGCCCTTCGGCGTTTTCAAAAGAATAATGTTTCAGACGGCCATCAAGTTGTTTAACCTTGGCTTCCTGTGGCAACACCAAAGACTCATGCACCTGACGGTCGGAAAAACGGGTAAATCTGCGATGATAAAGGCGCGGAATAATATCCGGATACCAGCCGCAGCCCTTAATCAGTCTGCCGTGGTAATGGTTCAGGCGGGAAAGCGAAAAGATATGTTCCTTCTCATTTTCCAAAACGGCCGCACGAATGGATTCGATTAAAGCCTCATCCGCCACTTCATCGCTGTCTATGCTGAAAATCCAATCGTTTTGCGCCAGTCTGGCCGCCAGATTTTTCATCGGGCCAAATCCGATAAAGTCATGCTTGTAATAGCTGACATTCGGAAAGCCCTTGGCAATTTCAAAAGTACGGTCGGTCGAGCCGTTGTCCAATAGCAGGACTTCGTCAAAGTCTTTCAGCGCACTCAAAACTTCTGAAAGATAACGTTCTGAATTTTTTACCAACATGGCGGCGGTTGCCGGAATTGTGTGCATCATAAAAAGGCCGTCTGAAAAAGGAAGCTGTATTTTAACCGATATACCGCTACAATATGTCCTCCTTTTTTCAGACGGCCTGACTCATGCAGCTTATTCTTGCCCCCATGCAGGGGCTGGTGGACGATGTGATGCGCGACCTGTTGACGCGTATTGGCGGATTTGACGAATGCGTCAGCGAATTTATCCGCATTACGCACACAGTCCACTCACGCGCCACTTGGCTTAAATATGTTCCCGAAATCGCCCATGCCAACCGCACGCCGGCCGGCACGCCCTGTACTGTCCAGCTTTTAGGCAGCGATGCGGAAAACATGGCCGTCAATGCTTTGGAAGCCGTGCGTTTCGGTGCGGACAAAATCGACCTCAACTTCGGCTGCCCCGCGCCGACGGTCAATAAACACAAAGGCGGTGCGGTCTTGCTCAAAGAGCCGGACTTGATTTACCACATCGTCCACACCCTGCGCCAACGCCTGCCACAACACATTCCGCTAACTGCCAAGATGCGGCTCGGTTATGAAGACAAAAGTCTGGCATTGGAATGCGCTTCCGCTATTGAAAACGGCGGCGCATGCGCGTTAACCGTCCATGCACGCACCAAAGTCGAAGGCTACGAACCGCCGGCACATTGGGAATGGGTGCGCAAAATCCGCGATGCGGCCAGTATTCCTGTTACCGCCAACGGCGATGTGTTCAGCCTTCAAGACTATCTCGATATTAAAACCGTCAGCGGCTGCGACAGCGTGATGCTCGGGCGCGGCGCGGTTATCCGTCCCGACTTGGCTCGGCAAATCAAACAATATGAAAACGGCGAAACAGTGAAAGACACCGACTTTGCCGAAGTCTCCTCATGGATAGTCCAATTCTTCGACTTGTGCCTTGCCAAAGAAGCCAACAACAAATATCCGGTTGCCCGTTTGAAACAGTGGCTGGGCATGATGAAAAAAGAGTTTGAACAGGCGCAGGTATTGTTCGACCGTATCCGCGCTGTCAAAGAAGTGGATGAAGTGAAACAGATTCTGCTGTCGTTTGAACAAGAGATGCATTCATGATTAAAAAAAGGCCGTCTGAATTTCAGACGGCCTTTGATTTCATCACCTACATACATAATCAGCCAACAGTCTGCCTTTTTCCGCACTGGCTGCATTAGCCATGTTTACCTGTCTGGTCTCAGGGCCATTCTTAGATTTCAGGGCTTCACCATATTTTCTGGCAAATTCTTTATTGGCACTGGTCACCCTTGACTCGGTAGAATCCAACATGAAGCCGTCTTGCTCATATTTGCCTTGCGCAGTAATAATCAAGATATTTTCAGGCGCAGGATAATCCGGAAAATCAATATAGTTGGTAACCAGCTTGTAGGAAACGCCTTTGCCGTGTTTCATATCCTGACAGATGCCGTTAGGCGCGGTAAAGACTGCATGGCCGATCCGGCTACGCCCGAAATCGTAAAAATCGATTCTCTTCGCAGAAGCCAATTGTTTTCTATCGTTGCCGTCATTGATATTTAATGACTTGCCGTTTACCAAAAACAGGGTTGGCAACAAGGGGGTGCCATGATAGGCTTCCAAATTATATGCTTCGCCCAACAGCTTGCCTTGGCGATACACCGTCAAGACAGGCTTTTTCAAACCATTTTCCGGATTACCGGTTTTCTTAAAAGAAATCTTCTGAACCACATTGCCAAATTCATAATAAGGTCGCGACTGCACACCTGTTTTCGTATCCTGCAGAGCACTCCAGCTACCGTCCGTCGTTTGGGCGTATGCAGTCACAGCAGCAAACAGAATACCCAATAGTAAAACTTTAGAATGTTTCATTCATAAACTCCTTCTCAAGTAAACAAAAAAACGGATGTGTGCCTTTACTGCTTATTTTTGTTTCTTTATTAAAATTTTAGAACTATTGTACTAACTTAGCAAGGGATTAAAGAACAGGCCGTCTGAACATTCAGACGGCCTTGATTAACATCAATTCTTAAGAAGCTAAAACGCGGGGGAACAAAATCTCATTTTCCAAGTGGATGTGGTCTTTCAAATCGTCCACCATCTCTTTGGCCAATGCGTACAAACGGGTCCAGCTGCCGCAAGCGCCTTCGGGAAGCTCAAAATTATTGGTCAATTCTTCCAAACGCGCGATGGCCTGATCGTGGTCTTCGTGTTCATGCATCATCACGCTGATGGGCATGGCCGCGCCGCGACCCACACCCTGATTAATCATCGGGAACAACATGCGCTCCTCTTTCATCATGTGCATCAACAGCTCGTTTTGCATATAGGCCAACAAATCAGGCACTTCGGCAGGGAAAGTATCTGCATGAACCTGCGCCACTTTTTGCGCCAGCGGAACCAACTCTTCAAACTGGGCACGATGAACGTTGTGATAACGTTGCAGGATATGGTCAATCGTAGAATTGAAAGGCGCGGTTTCCCAAAGGGTAAAGTCGGTCATGGCTGTGTTCCTTTAAAGATTTATATTGGATGAATGTTAGATATAAGGATACACGCTGCAAACGGCTTTGTATAGTTTTTTAACTGCTTAATTAATTGATAATAAAAGTTATTTTCAAAATTAAAATACCAAACAGGCCGTCTGAAACATAAAGTCAAAGTTTCAGACGGCCTGCCCTTTTCTTAAATAATCCAACGATATAACGCAATCATTACCGGCATGGTTACCACACAAAGCAAGGTTGTCAGCCCATAAATCGCGCTGGCTTTTTGGGCATTTTTGCCGTAAACAACCGCCATTTGAGTAACTGTCGCGGCGGCAGGCGAAGTCGTTGCCAAAAAGCTGATCAAAACAACCGTATCCGCATGCGCATCATGATGGGCAAAACCGCAGACTTTGACGGCAAAAAGCAATAATACCGGAATCAAAATCAGCCTTAAAAAAGCAACAAGATAAAGCCTTGGCGTCCACATAATCGAGCGCAACGGCAGAGAAGCCAAAAGCATGCCCGCCACCAACATAGCAACCGGGCCAATCATGCCGCCCACCGTCGCCAAAGTATTATCGACAATATGCGGCAGCTTGATTTGAAAGGCAAACATCAGCAGCCCGACCAGCATGGATAAGATGTTGATATTGGTAAAAATGGTTTTCCAAGCCACATTGCCTCGGCCGCAAATCAACAGGCGCAGATGCGTCCAAAATAAAAACGTCTGCACCATGATAAAACCGCTGGTGTAAATCACCCATTCCGCACCAAAGACCGACATCACCAAAGGGATAATCAGGTTGCCCGAATTGCTGTACACCGTTGCCGCGTGTTCGAGCGCATCGAGTTTGAACAAGTGTTTAAACACCCTGCCTAAAACAATCAATACCACATGGAAAAACACCGCCAGCGTGACGGAAAGCTTCAGCCCTTCGATAATCTGCGGCGTATTGTCCATCTGAAAGGCATGAATCATGACAGACGGGCTGATCAAGTAAAGCGCGATAACGGAGAGCGTGTAGCTGTTTTCCGATTTCAACAGCCCGGCTTTCACCAAAGCCACGCCCATCAAAACAATCAGCGTCAGCTCGGTAATTTTTCCGGCAAGCAGGAAAGAGGTTTCCATAATAAAAAAGCGGCAAAAACGTTGATTTTACGCTTGTACTGCTTGGCATGCCAAATTCAGACGGCCTGAAGCCTTTTTCCAACAACCCGACATAATTTGCCCTACCGCAAAGCAAATCAATATAAATCTGTCCATATATCCGCTATAATCAGCCATTTTCTTCAAACAGGAAACATCATGTCCCCTAGCCGTTTCAATCAAACGGGCCCCAAAATCGGCCTGAGCGTACGCCTTGCAGAAACCCAAGCTGAAATCGAAGCCGCCCAAAGATTGCGCTATCAGGTTTTTGCCCAAGAATTGGGTGCGGAAATCGAAAGCGATGACGGCCGCGATGTCGATCCTTATGATGAACATTGCCACCACCTGCTCGCCTTCGACGATGCAACCGGCGAGGTAATCGGCTGCTACCGCCTGATTACAGAAGAAACCGCAAAAAAAGTCGGCGGCTGGTACAGCGAGCATGAATTCGACCTTGAGCCTTTGAAAGACATCCTGCCGCAAACCGTAGAACTTGGCCGTGCCTGCACCCACCCGGACTACCGCAACGGCGGTTTGGTCATGCTGTTGTGGACCGGTTTGGTCAAATTCATGAAAGACGAAAACCTGCGCTTTATGATTGGTTGCGGCAGTATCGAAATGCGCGACGGCGGCAACGATGCGGCGGGCCTGTATCATGCTTTGAAAGACAAATACCTCGCTCCGGCACAATGGTGTGTCAAACCGCTCAACCCGCTCAAATGGGACAGCATCACGCCGTCTGAAAATCCGCCTGTACCTGCACTGATCAAAGGCTATCTCAAAGCAGGCGCGTGGTTCTGCGGCGAGCCTTGCGTCGATGAAGCATTCAACTGCGCGGATGTTCTGATCATGATGGACATCAGCCACCTTTCCGACCGCTACTTGCAGCGTTTTGCCCCTAAAACCGATTCATAATAAAAGGCCGTCTGAAACTTCAGACGGCCTGCCTAATCTTTATAAAAAAAACACACACAATGACTGCCAAAATCCGTTTTATCTTCCGTCTTCTCTGTATTGCCGGCTGCCTTTTGTACGGCATGGCCGAAATGTTTTTTCTGTTTCCCTTTTACAGCAGCAAACGCAAACTGCGCGCAATCCAATTATGGTCGCTGCGCGTGCTCGCTTCCTGCGGCATGAAACTGCAAACTTTCGGCACGCCGCCGCAAGAAGATCGCGGTCAGCTGATTATCAGCAACCATATTTCATGGTTGGACATTATGGCGGTCAACGGCGCATTCCCCGGCCGTTTTGTGGCTAAAGACGATGTAGCCAAATGGCCGGTGGTCGGTTATCTCGCCACGAAAGCGCAAACGGTTTACGTCTCGCGCAACCGCGGCATCAAAGGCAATTCCGCCAAAATTGTAGGTGTGACCGAAGCACTGAAAAACGGCGATACCGTCGCCATTTTCCCCGAAGGCACCAGTACCGAAGGCCGTGAAATCCTGCCGTTCAAACCCAGCTTTTTTCAGACGGCCTATGATGCAGGCGTACCGATTATTCCGGCACTCTGCCGCTATCCGAATCCGGACGGCAGCAGCCCCAATCCGCACACTGCCTACTACGGCGACATCAGCCTCTGGCAATCCATCTGCATGGTCATCAGCCAACCTTCCAGCATGGTCGAGCTGCATTTCCTCGATCCGATTGAAGCGGGAGAAGACCGCTATGCTACCGCGCTTCACGTACACGCCCTGTTGAGCGAAAAGCAAAAACAGTTGGGCTGATCAAAAAAAGGCCGTCTGAATGTTCAGACGGCCTTTTCCATTATCTTATGTCTTAAGATGAATATTGCACCGAATCGCTACCGCTTTTCTTTTGAATAAATTCAATTTTGTAGCCATCTGGATCTTCAACAAACGCAATCACAGTCGTGCCGTGTTTCATCGGACCGGCTTCGCGTACCACTTTACCGCCCATTTCTTTGACACGCTCACACGCCGCATAAGCATCATCGACTTCAATCGCGATATGGCCGTAAGCATCGCCCAAGTCATAAGACTCGGTATCCCAGTTGTGGGTCAGTTCCAAAACAGTATGGTCCGCCTCATCACCATAACCAACAAAAGCCAAAGTAAAACGGCCTTCAGGATAATCGCGGCGGCGCAGCAGTTGCATATTCAATACGTTTTGATAGAAATCCAAAGAGCGTTCGAGATTGCCGACACGCAGCATAGTATGAAGCAAGCGCATGATTTTGTTCCTTTCTGAATTATGTTTGGTCATGGATTATAACACATCGGGCATTTGCCCCCTCATCTTAGAAAATGCCGATACATACACCGTGTAGAAATGAAGCGTATCCTCTATCGCCATTTGAATTTCATGTATTAACAAGCACACCGACTGACTAAATTGCTATAATCGCCACACTTACAACACAACACTTCAAACCGTCATGAAAACCTTTGTTCTTCCAGATACCCGCCCTTATCCGCAGAGCCCTATCAAAAACTACCTTCTGCTCAATGCCTATCAGCTGGCGCACAACTCCTCCTCCGCATCACGCAAGCTTTCGGCCGGCCAACTGCAAACCGAAATCCGCACCATGCTCAGCCAAAACCATTACATCAACCTTTCATTGGCAATGACCATGGCCCCTGACGTCGGCACTTACACCAGCCTGATTCAAAGCGTGGGCGAAGTCTTGAAGGCAGAAAACGATAACGAAGCCCAATGGTTTGCCCTGCCTGTCGTTTTGGTCGCCGGTTGCAAAAAAGAACAAACCCTGCCGCTCACGCTGCCTACCGAAGCCCTCTTCGCCTGCCTGCAAAACTACCCTAATCTGCGCGCCCTTACGCAAAACACGCAATGGCTGCCCTACCTCGTCCAATCTACCGACTTGAGCAGCGTTACCCCGGGCGACTGGTTCCAAGCCAAGCAAAATGATGAAGCGGCAGGCGCATTCCTGCAAAAATTCGAATACAAACCATTGACGCTGCCCGAAGGTCAATCCGTCCATGTTGTTTACGCGCTGGGCTACGGCAATAAAGACATTCAGACGGCCTTGGGCCTCAACCTGCAACAGGCAGGCCTGCCATTGATGCAGGTTTGGCAAGAGCATCTCGCCCTTGACGGCGTTACCCTCTTTACCAACCCGCTCTCGCCCAATACGCCGCTTGACGCGCTTACCGACGGCAGCCACACCCGCCAACGCATGGCCATGGACGTTTTTGCCACCAACGCCATCCGCGCCATCCGTATGCAAAGCCCGCGCGTCGGCGTTGTTGCCGCAGCCAAGGCGGACGGCAAGCTCCAGTTTAGCTTCAACGCGACCGACAGCGCGTTTGAAATCGTTCCGCAGACCTTCACTTGGGAGCTGGCCTCAACCGACAATATCGCCATCGTTCAGCAAAACTTCCTCGACCTGATGGCCGAATGCCGAATCGAGCACCTCTACCTGCTGCACAACCCATTGGGCGAAAACGAGAACATCCCTACTTATGCCCAAGCGTTGAAACTGGAAGGTCATAATCCTTTCTTCAGCAATGTAAACTAAATTGAAAATGCAACACGCCAAGGCCGTCTGAAAACGGTTTAGCGTGTTGCATTGATTTTCAAACCTTACCGCTCATTTTCACAAACATGAAAACCCACAAAATCCTTTTCGTCTGCCTCGGCAACATCTGCCGCTCCCCCATGGCCGAATACGTCCTGCGCCACCGTGCACGCGAAGCAGGCATGGGCAATGCCGTCATTACAGCCAGCGCAGGCACATCAGGCTGGCACGACGGCGAAAACATGCACGAAGGCACGCGCCGCACGCTCAAGCAACACGGCATCGACCCGTCAGGCTTTACCAGCAGCAAAATCAAACCCAGCGATGCCGATCATTTCGACTACATCATCGTGATGGACGACAACAACCTCAGAGAAACCGAAAAGCAGCTCGGCTTCCACCCCGGTAAAATCTTCAAACTGACCGACCTTATCCCCGATTCAGGTTACAACCACGTTCCCGATCCGTGGTACACAGGCGACTTTGACGAAACCTACCGTCTGGTCGATGCCGGCAGTTTGGCCTTGTTGGAAAAACTGAAACAGGCTTAAATCGGCTTGAACAATAAAAGGCCGTCTGAACAAGTATCTCAAAAGCCATGCTTTCGTGATTACCTGTTCAGACGACCTTTATCTATGACCGCAATCAACCTACGCGATAAAACGCCAGACTGCCTAATAAATTCGGCAGATGTTTGACCTGTCGGTTGCCCGTCATGACCGCACGCTCAAGCACGCGGATTTTGTTTTTGGCACACAGCAAATCAAAGTCTTTGAGGGTACACCAATGGATATTGGGCGTATCGTACCAATGATACGGCATCCGCTCGGAAACCGGCATATGGCCGCCAATGGCAATTTGGAAGCGGTTGCGCCAATAGCCGAAGTTAGGGAAGCTGACAATCGCCTGTTTAGCTACGCGCATCAGGCAGCGCAAGATTTTTTCCGTGTTCTGCATCGCCTGAATGGTTTGGCTCAAGACAATCACATCAAAACTTTGATCGCCAAAAGCCACCAAACCTTCTTCCAAATCGGCCTGAATGACGTTCACACCGCGGGATATGGCGGCAATCACGCTGTCGGTATCGATTTCAACACCGTAGCCGGTGCAATTTTTATGTTCCACCAACGCGGCCAACAGCTCGCCGTCACCGCAGCCTAAATCGAGTACGCGGCTGCCTTCGGGTATCCAATCGTAAATGAGTTGCAAATCGTCGCGCAGATTCATTTTTGGCAGTCCTTGTAAACGTTGTTCATGTAAGCAGCAACCGCACGGATATAGGCTTCGTCTTCCATCAAGAAGGCATCGTGGCCGTGATTGGATTTGACTTCAATGTATTGCACGGATTTTTGCGCGGCGATTAACGCCTTGACCAATTCATGCGAACGTTGCGGCGAGAAGCGCCAGTCGGTACTAAAGCTGGCGACAAAAAATTTGGCCTGCACATTCTCTACGGCGCGTGTGAGGTTGTGGCCGTAATCGGCGGCCGGGTCGAAGTAGTCGAGTGCCTTGGTCATCAGCAGATAAGTATTGGCATCAAAACGGCCGACAAACTTGTCGCCTTGATAGCGAAGATAAGATTCCACTTCAAATTCAACGCCGTAACCATACTGATAGCCGTCTGATTTTAAATCGCGGCCGAATTTTTTACCCAAGCCGTCTTCAGCAAGATAGGTGATGTGTCCCATCATGCGCGCAATACGCAAACCGCGTGAAGGAACGGTATGATGGCTGCGGTAATTTCCCTCATGAAAATCGGGATCGGTCAAAATGGCTTGACGGGCAACATCGTTAAACGCGATGTTTTGAGTGGAGAGTTTAGGCGCGGAAGCGATAACGAGCGCGTGGGCAACGCGTTTAGGCAAAGAAATCGTCCATTGCAATGCCTGCATACCGCCCAAACTGCCGCCGACAATGGCCGCCCATTTTTGAATGCCGAGATAATCGGCAAGCATGGATTGGGACTTCACCCAGTCTTTGACGGTTACCACCGGAAAATCCGCGCCATATTCGTGGCCGGTTTCAGGGTTTTCGGACAAAGGGCCGGTACTGCCGTCGCAGCCGCCCAAGTTATTCAAACCGACAACGAAAAAGCGTTCGGTATCGATGGGTTTGCCGGGGCCAACCATATTGTCCCACCAGCCGGCGTATTTATCCTCCGCACTGTGCTTGCCGGCAACGTGATGATTGCCTGACAGGGCGTGGCAGATCAGGACGGCATTGCTTTTGTCGGCATTGAGTGTGCCGTAGGTTTCAATCATCAGGTCGAAACGGGGTAAGGTTTTGCCGTTTTCCAGAGCAAGCGGTGTGTCAAACGGGATTTTCTGGGGCGTTACAATGCCCACTGAGGCATTTGTTGTCATTTGTAATTTCCAAGTGAAGCGGCAAAAGGGGTATTATAACGTTTCGTTTGTGTTTTGTGCATGAGGCTTCAGACGGCCTGCCTTAATTAAAGGCAATATTTTTGAGAGGATGTAGAATGATAGGCAGGCTTTTACGATTTTTTTTCTTTTGCGCCATCGCGGCATTGATTGTGAACCGTCTGTTCAGCCGCAAACAAAAGCGCACCATTCGGGAAATCGCCAAAATCAGCGCGTGGGTATTACTGGGCGCGGCGACGGCTACGCTGTTTTGGTATTTGATGATGCTGTTTTTCAAGCATATTCCCAATTCTTATTGAAATAAAATATAAAAGGCCGTCTGAAAACCTTAATCCAGCGTTTTCAGACGGCCTTTTGATATTCAAACTTAAAACAATTCTTCCGGAATCTTGCAAACCGGAATCGGATTGACTTTGTGCTGCATGGCTTTGTGCAATCGTGTATAGATTGCCAAAACTTCGCGCTGTCTGCCTTCAAAATCTTCAGGCTTGTGGCTGCCGTACACGCTCATCGCCCATTCGAGTTCGGGATAAGATGCGCCCATTTGCTCTTCATCGGTACGCTCGGTATCCCAAAGGCCGTCTGTCGGTACAGCTTTTTGAATGTCTTCCGATACGTCCAACTCGGCTGCCAACGCGTACACTTGAGTTTTGGTCAAATCGGCAATCGGGCTGATGTCCACGCCGCCGTCGCCGTATTTGGTGAAAAAACCGACGCCGAAATCTTCAATTTTGTTGCCTGTCCCCGCCACCAGCAAACCATGCAGCTGGCCGTAATAATAAAGCGTCGTCATGCGCAGGCGGCTGCGTGCATTGGCAAGTGCCAGCTGTTTGTTGGGAAATTCGGTTTCGCTGACATCAACGGTATCGGCAAAAGTATCAAAAGTTTGGGTCAAATCGACACTTTGCGCTTTTACATTGGGATAACGCTGTTTCAGACGGCCCATGTGTTCTTGCGCGCGGTTGACTTGGTCGGATTTCTGACGAATCGGCATTTCCAACAACAAAACCGACAAACCGGTTTGCGCTGCAAGGGTGGAAACCACGGCAGAATCGATGCCGCCGGATACGCCGACGACAAAACCTTTGGCATGCGCCTGCTCGGCGTAATCTTTGAGCCATTGAACAATATGGCGGATGATGGCTTGGGTTTGCATAGGGATAAATGTTCGCTTCAAATAAAACGAATGATAGCCTGATTTGCACTTGTCTGAAAGACGACAGGGTATAATGCCCTTTTTATTTCTTGCACACACACCATGTCCAAACCCATCCTTCTGCGCTGGCTCGTTGTCTGCCTGATTCCGCTCACCACCCTTTTATGGTTTGCCCTCAACCCGCCCGAAGACAAAACGCAACACCTCATCAACGGCATCATCCTTGCCTGCGAAGCCACGTTCCTATTTAAATTCGTCCTCTTTGACGTCATCAAACACCACCTCAAACAAGAGCCTGAATTGAAACGGCAAAGCATTTGGATGTTTATCCCGATTGTTTTGCTGATTGTTTATTTGTTCCACTATTTCGGCGCATTCTGATGTTTTCAGACGGCCTTGGGCATATTTTTCCATGAACACCACCCCACCTTATACCTGCTGGATTTTCTGCAACGTCATCGACAACTTCGGCGACATCGGCGTTTCATGGCGGCTGGCGCGTGTTTTGCAACGGGAACTCGGCTGGCAAGTGCATTTATGGACAGACGATTTCCCATCCCTTCAGGCACTCTGCCCTGACTTAGCCTCGATTCCCAATATCCATCAAGGCATCAGCATTCACGCTTGGCAAGCCGACCATGCCGAAGATACCGATACAGCCCCTACCCCCGACATCGTCATCGAAACCTTCGCCTGCGAACTGCCCGACAACGTTCAATCCATCATCCGCCGACACCAACCGCTTTGGCTCAACTGGGAATACCTCAGCGCGGAAGACAGCAACGAGAGGTTGCACTTAATGCCCTCACCCCAAGCCGGCGGCATACAGAAATATTTTTGGTTTATGGGTTTCAGCGAAAAAAGCGGCGGCCTGCTGCGCGAACGCGATTACGCCGAATCTGCCCGCTTTGATACGGAAGCCTTGCGCCGACAACTCAAACTTTCCACAAAAAACACGCCCGAATGGCTGCTTTTCGGCTATCAAAGCGATATTTGGGCAAAATGGCTGACCATGTGGCAACAGGCCGGCCAACCCATTACCCTGCTGCTTGCAGGTACACAAATTATCGCCAGCCTGAAAAACAGCGGCCTAGTGCCGCAAAATGCCCTGCTTGAAGACGGCGATATGTATCAGAGCGAACACATTACCCTGATCAAAATCCCTTTTGTCCCCCAACAGGATTTCGACAAACTGCTCAACCTTGCCGACGGCGCCGTCATACGCGGTGAAGACAGCTTTGTTCGCGCTCAGCTCGCCGGAAAGCCTTTCTTTTGGTACATCTATCCGCAAGAAGAAAATATCCATCTCAACAAACTGCACGCGTTTTGGGACAAAGCGCATCAGGTTTATCCGGATGTTGTCGCCACGGCACACTGTCTCCTTTCCGACGAACTCAACAACGGTAAAGCACTCAGCGACAACCAGCGCCTGCAAGCATGGCAAACCCTGACGGCACACCAAAACGAATGGCGGCAAAGCGCGGCAAAATGGCGGGACGGACTTTTTACCCAAAAAAGTGCCATCGAAAAACTTGCCGCCTTTATTTCAAAGCACAAAAAAATACGCTAAAATAGCGCGTTTTATTACAACCGATTTGATTGGAAAACTACAATGAAAACAGCACAAGAACTGCGCGCCGGCAACGTATTCATGGTCGGCAACGATCCTATGGTCGTTCAAAAAACCGAATACATCAAAGGCGGCCGCTCTTCCGCCAAAGTCAGCATGAAACTGAAAAACCTGCTGACCGGTGCCGCTTCTGAAAGCATTTACAAAGCCGACGACAAATTCGACGTCGTAATCTTGGCCCGCAAAAACTGTACTTACAGCTACTTTGCCGACCCAATGTACGTCTTCATGGACGAAGAATTCAACCAATACGAAATCGAAGCCGACAACATCGGCGACGCGTTGAAATTCATCGTTGACGGCATGGAAGACGTATGTGAAGTCACTTTCTACGAAGGCAACCCAATCTCCGTAGAATTGCCTACCATCATCGTTCGCGAAGTTGAATACACCGAGCCTGCCGTTAAAGGCGATACCTCCGGTAAAGTGATGAAAACCGCGCGTCTGGTCGGCGGCACTGAAATCCAAGTGATGTCTTACATCGAAAACGGCGACAAAGTCGAAATCGATACCCGTACCGGCGAATTCCGCAAACGTGCTTAATCAGCCCGTAACACAAAAAGGCCGTCTGAATATTCAGACGGCCTTT
>NZ_KV835849.1:149097-187796 GCF_001838135.1 Neisseria sp. HMSC078H04 | reverse complement strand
AAAGGCCGTCTGAATATTCAGACGGCCTTTTTATCAATCTACCTTATTGTTTCTTCAAGCCCTTGGCTGCAACAGTCGCAATCGTACCGTCAATGCCTTTGCTCTTAATCAGCTCGCCAAATTGATTGCGGTATACCGTTACCAAGCTGGTGCCGTCCACGCGGATGTTGTAAATCTTATACGCACCGCCGCTTTGGTAAAGCTGATAGGCTACTTCATACTTGGTGCCTTTTTTGGTTTGAATTTCCGAGAAAACGTCAAACTTATTGCCGTTTGCCGTCATCTTCGGCAACAGGCGCACATTCGCATCCGCCGCACCAATCAGTGCAGAGTGCGAGTACATCGCAATCACCATATCTTTGAATGCACGGATAAAATCGGTTTTCTGCTTGGCAGAAAATTCACGCCATGGCGCACCGACCGCCAAAGCCGAAATACGTTCATAATCCAGATAACGGTTGGCATACTGCTCAACCTGTTTCACACGTTGCGCCTCTGTCAAAGAAGTATTGCGTGCAATTTTCAACACAGCATCAATGTTCTGCTGCATCTGCTTTTGCGCCGGATGCGTTTCCGCCGCCACATAAGGCGCAGCAATCACCATCGGAGCAGCCACAATCAAAGTCTGAAGAAAACGGTTCATAACGATATCCATACAAAATAAAACCGCATTGTAAAAACAATCTATTCCAAAAAACTTAATTCTTTGTAAAAGCAGTCATGAGCAATGAAAAATCCTGCAATCAAATTTCAGACGGCCTGATAAAAATAAGATAACATATGAACGCTATTTTAAAAGGAAAAAGCCATGCCTTATGTCAACATCAAAGTAACCGGCGGCAGCGAAGCCCCGAGTGCGGAGCAAAAAGCCGAATTAATCCGCGGAGTAACCGAATTACTCTCACGCGTTCTCAACAAAAATCCCGAGACGACCGTCGTCGTCATCGACGAAATCGATATGGACAACTGGGGCATAGGCGGCAAAAGCGTGACGGTTCGCCGTTCCGAAGCGCACAATAAGTAAGCTTTGGCCGTCTAAAGCCCTTTTAATTTACCCACAAAAAGAGTACATTTATCCCATTGTTAACAATTTTACGGAACACACATCATGGAGAAATTCCCCAAATCGTCCAAGCTGGACCACGTTTGCTACGACATCCGCGGCCCGGTTCATAAAAAAGCCCTGCAACTGGAAGAAGAAGGCAACAAAATCCTCAAGCTCAATATCGGCAACCCTGCCCCGTTCGGCTTTGAAGCGCCTGATGAAATCTTGGTTGACGTTATCCGCAACCTGCCCACTTCTCAAGGCTATTGCGACTCCAAAGGCCTTTACTCCGCACGCAAAGCCATCGTTCATTACTATCAAACCAAAGGTCTGCTCGACGTTACCGTCAACGACGTTTACATCGGCAACGGCGTGTCCGAGCTGATTACCATGTCCATGCAGGCATTGCTCAACGACGGCGATGAAATCCTGATTCCTGCGCCTGACTATCCACTGTGGACCGCTGCTGCAACACTGGCCGGCGGCAATGTGCGTCATTATTTGTGCGACGAAGAAAATGACTGGTTCCCAAATCTTGCCGATATGGAAGCCAAAATTACGCCGAAAACAAAAGCCATCGTCGTCATCAACCCCAACAACCCGACAGGCGCGGTGTACAGCAAAGAAATCCTGCTCGAAATCGCCGAATTAGCGCGCAAACACGGCCTGATTATTTTTGCCGACGAAATTTACGACAAAATCCTCTACGACGACGCTGTACACCACCATATCGCCGCCCTTGCTCCCGACTTGCTGACCATTACGTTTAACGGCCTCTCCAAAGCCTACCGCGTAGCCGGTTTCCGCCAAGGCTGGATGATACTCAACGGCCCGAAACATCATGCAAAAGGCTATATCGAAGGCTTGGACATGCTCTCGTCTATGCGCCTTTGTGCCACCACACCCATGCAACACGCCATTCAGACGGCCTTGGGCGGATACCAAAGCATCAACGAATTCCTCCTCCCCGGCGGCCGCCTGCTCGAGCAACGCAACAAAGCATGGGAACTGGTCAACCAGATTCCGGGCATATCCTGCGTCAAACCCATGGGCGCATTGTATATGTTCCCCAAAATCGATACCGAAATGTACAGCATCCACGACGACATGAAATTCATCTATGACTTACTCGTACGTGAAAAAGTCTTGTTCGTCCAAGGCACAGGCTTCAACTGGATACGCCCCGACCACTTCCGTATCGTTACCCTGCCGCCCGTTCATCAAATCGAAGAAGCCATGGACAAACTCAAACGCTTCTTGCAAAACTACCATCAATAAACCTAAACAAAGAGGCCGTCTGAAAAAGCAAACCGCTGTTCAGACGGCCTTTTTAATTCAAACAGCAACTTGGCAAAGCCTGCTGACATGCGTATAATCAACCATTCCTATCTGGGGGCGATCTTGGTTTCGACGGGGGTTGCAAAGCAGATGCGGGCATACCGGGGTCTCAGATTTCCCGTTAAACACTGAATTTAAATAGTCGCAAACGACGAAACTTACGCACTGGCCGCTTAAGGCCTGCCGTTGCAGCAGTTGGTCAATGGGCTGTGTAGCGCAAGCTACCGCAACGTCATTCTACATTGACTGGTTTTCTGTCGGGTTACTTGGCAGGAAACGAGATTTAAGGTAACTGGTTCCCTGAAGGCTTGTTGGTCGGCATGATGGGGACGAGATTCTAAATAGACACAACTAAGTATGTAGAACGCTCTGTAGAGGACTTTCGGACGGGGGTTCGATTCCCCCCGCCTCCACCATACCGAATTTTCAGCAGTATCCTGTAATACGCATAAAGCCTTGAGCCATAACGGTTTCAAGGCTTTTTTATTACCTTGAATATGCTGGCGTATGCTTGAGTTTTCGCAATTTATAGGGTAACTTTTAGGGTAACTTTTCATGAGTTACCCAAAAAAACAAGCCCGAAAAGTGGGCAAATTAGCCCTATTTTTTTAAACAGGTTACCCCAAAAGTCCATAAAACCAATTATTAACAATGGCTTAATAAGTTTTTAAAAGTTACCCCAAACTGGATTAAAAATGCCTAAACAGACGCTACCTCTTACAGACAGCCAATGCAAAAAACTGGAAGCCCCCCAGCAGTTATCAGATGGCGGCGGCTTATATCTACAAGCAAGGGGAAACGGCAAATACTGGCGTTTTCGTTACTACCGACCAAGCGACAACAAACGCGATGAAATGCGACTGGGTGTCTATCCTGAAATCAGCTTAAAAGAAGCAAGAGAAAAACGAGAAGAATTACGCGGGCTGATAGCAAAAGGGATAGACCCTAAGCTACACCAGCAAGACAAAGCACAGAGGCAGGCAGAGCAGCTAAAAAACACATTTGAGGCTATTGCGCGCAAATGGCACAGCGACCAAGTAGCAAAGCCGAATAAATGGAAGCCCGACCATGCACAAAGAGTTATCCGCAGCCTTGAGCTTCATATTTTCCCTGACCTTGCAACACGCAAAATAGACGAAATCATGCCGCTTGAGGTTTTAGGACTGTTGCAGAGGCTGGAATCAGCGGGGAAATATGACACGGCACAAAAAATCTATGACGTAGTAAATCAAGTTTTCAAATATGCCGTGAAACTTCGCTTAAGCCTATTCAATCCCGCCGCCGAATTGCGGGGAGAACTGGCAAAGGTGGAGCAGAAACATTACCGCTTCATTAAAGACCCGCAAAGGATAGGCGAGATGTTACGGGCTTTTGACGGTTACACTGGCTTTCCGCAAACACGCGCCCTATTACAGCTTTCCCCTTATGTATTTGCCCGCCCTTCCGAATTGCGTTTATTGCGCTGGTGTGAAATTGATTGGGAGGAGCAGCAATACTATAAAGACGGCGTAAACATGAAGAACAAGATAGACCATATTGTCCCCTTGAGCCGCCAAGCCTTAGCAATACTGGACGGCTTGAAACCTGTAACGGGGCATTATGAATATGTATTTTGTAACACCAGCAAAAAACAGCCCTTGAGCGAGGGGGCGATACGGAAAGCATTAGACCGTCTGGGATTCTTGGAAGAAACCACACAGCACGGCTTTAGGCATACAGCCAGCACGATATTGAATGAGATGGGCTATAACGCCGATTGGGTAGAGCGACAACTAGCCCACAAAGACCCCAACACGACAAGGGCAGCCTATAACCATGCAGAATATTTAGAACAGCGCGCCGATATGGTTCAAAAATGGGCTGATTATCTTGATGAATTGAAAGCACATTCAGGCATATTGCAGGAAACGGCAGAATAAACTATCATCTTAAGCATTACGAAAGAAAACCATGCGGATATTTAGAAACCAGTGGATAACGAAATTTGCCAAGAAACACAAAATCAGCGATTCCGAGCTAATAGAAGCAGTAGAGCGGGCAGATGACGGACTGATAGACGCAGATTTAGGCGGCGGTGTTATTAAGCAGCGCATAGCAAGGCAAGGACAAGGCAGAAGCGGCGGTTATCGTAGCCTGATATTTTTCAGGCATGGAGAACGGGCGTTTTTCATGACCGCCTTTGCCAAGAACGACCGCGAAAACATCACGGACAAAGAACTTGCAGAATTAAAGAAAGCCGCCGCCATCATCTTGGCAATGACGGAAACCGACCTAGAACAAGCCAAATCAAACGGCACTTTCACGGAGATACAGCCATGAAATACAAAAGCGAGATTTTCGCAGCAATACATGAAACCATGCAGGGATTGCACGACATCGGCGTCATTGACAAAAAAACAATGCGCGATTTTGACAAATCATGCCTGACCGAAATCAAACCATTGAGCGGCGAAGACATCAAGGCAATCAGAGAGCGTGAAGCATTATCTCAAGCCGCTTTTGCCATGTATCTAAACATCGGTAAAAACCAAGTTTCCGAATGGGAGCGGGGTATTAAAAAGCCGAGCGGCGCAGCTTTGAAGCTGCTTACCATCGTCAAAAACAAGGGAATTGAGGCGATAGTTTAGGTTGTCTGAAAACTAATTTTGATATAAGGCGTTATATGGGCTTTATTGCTTCTGAAATCAATAAATGGCATGACAAATATGTTTCAATGGAGGATATTCTACTAGCAGTTCAGAAAATGGATAGCGACGAACCAAGCCTTCAAGATACGGCTAAATTCCTTTTGAGAAAATATGAAGAGACCCAAATTAACGATATTCCATTTGGTGGTGTAGATGAGGTGTGTTTTACACAAACATTGTCAGGTGGATATGTGCGTGCCAGATGCCATAAACCGTTATTTAATTTTTTGACCTATGTGGCTTATCACGGCTACTTAAATAGCGATTATATTGACCTGTTTGATATAGACGAAAATCATTATGCACAATACTTTTTAGAGAAAGAAACGGTAACAGCTTTTTTACAGTATGAGTGTGGGCTAAAAGATTTTCATGGCTGGCAAGAATTTGAACAAGAGAGCCAAGCCAAAGGCGAACAGCCCGCCAATGATGAAGATACCGAGGAAGATGCGGAACAGGCCGACCAGCCATACGCAAACACGCCGCAACAGAAAAGAGCCGAAAACATGCAAGCCAGCATCATAGCCGCCCTTGCCTGTATGTACACAAAAACAGATTGCAGCAAGCCATACGAGGCCGCCGAAACCATACGCCAAGAATGGCAAAGGCAGTCTGACAAACTGGGCAATCCCCCCAGCAAGGACACTATCGGCAAATACATTCTGCAAGGTATAGAACGCCTTTCAAACTGAATCTAATTAGAATTGAGCGATCCTAAAAAAAATCTAATTAGAACAAGCCGCCCATTGAGGCGGCTATATTTATGCCTATCGGAACGCCAGCAACCCGCAGGCGTGATTAACCAAACGGAGGCAATAAATGCACATTATCAATATCGACAGCTTACCTGATACCGCGCAATTAACTATTGCAGAACTTGAGACCAGCCAAGCGAAAGGACGGCGCGGAATCACTCGCTTGAGTAGCAGCCAAATCAGACGACTGGAGGCAGCAGGACAATTCCCGCAATCACGCCAAATCACAGGCACGCGCAGCCGCTTTTATGTAGCAGGAGAAGTGAAGAAATGGCTTACAGAACAGGCAAGCTAATGAAAGGAGAACAGGAGTTTTCGTAACAGTACGCGCCCGCGCGCGCGATTGTAACTCAAGACCTGATTTTTGATAAATAAAACCGCCTGAACGGACATTCAGACGGCACGGAGAAAAAATCTGATGAAAACTGATTATATCAACCACAAGCCCAAAACGCCAAGCCAAAGAGAGCGCATTTTAGCCCGATTGAGAAAAGGGAGCGTTACTTCATGGGAGCTGGCACAGATGGGCATACTTAGCTATAACACACGCATTATGGAGCTTCGCAGGGCGGGGCATGAAATCATAACCGTGATGGAAGAAGTGCAAAACCAATTCGGAGAGACCGTGAAATGCGGGCGGTTTTCTTTGCTGGTGTCGGGAAAGAGTAAGTCATAACGCCGTCTAACCCCGTAAAAAACCATTTGACAGATTGAGCTTTGAGAAGCAGAATTTAGTTTCTCTCTTAAATTAACTAGCCCAAATCAGCAGGGTAACGCTGATTTTTTATCGCCATTTTCTCTTATGGCGTTTGAAGCCTATTTACAGGCTTTGGACGGTATATCAAAGTTTATGGCGGTGTGTGGTAACGGCAACGTCCACGCCTGACTAGTTACAGGAGAGAGCACCGCCCCCTTATTTCGGGCATTTCTCAAATCTCAATTTAACTAGGAGCATTTCAAATGCAATCTTGCACTTCTACCCAAATCCAAACCATTCAAAATCAAGCCCAAACGGTAACCATCCCCTTAGAGCTGGCAAACCGCATTATGGACGCGCTGTACTACGGCGGCGAATTTATCGCCAATACGGGCGCAATCATCGACACCATTTGCGACAACATGGCCGCCCATTCCGTCCGCAACGCCCCCATAAGTGCGAGCGGAAGCACGGCACGCCTTGCCACAGTCATTCAAACCCTAGTCCCCCATGCGGAAAACTTGGAATCTTTCGATTTGTCATCCGAGCTTGCGGGATACATTCAAACTGACCCCGTCCCCGCGCCCTGACGATTCAGACGGCGGCGGCTACATCTGCAACCAATGCACCCCCAAAGGCGGCAGCGGTTTTGACCTGCTGACGTTGGTGTTTGTTTACAGCTTTACGGAATCTGTAAATCAGGTTTCCGCCCTGCTTGGGCTTTCAGACGGCCTGAAAGAATGGGCTACTTACAGCGTAACCAAAGCAGATTAAGCCCTCTTATTCCCTGAAATTTACCCGCCTTTATGCCGCCTATTTCAGACGGCATAGGGCAAACTTCGCCCTAGTGTTTTCATAACTAATTGATTTTATTAGATTCATGTTTTGAAACACTGGAGGCAGAGCAAAGGATAAAACCATGAAACAGACAAATAAATCCGACCGTTTCCGCCGGTATCTTAACCGCGCCTTGCTGGTGTTTTGGGTGTTGCTTTTGGCTTTGGTAGTCCGAGCCTGTAACCAGCCCGCCCACGCTGACACGGAGCAACTAGAGCCGGAAACGCCCGCAATATGGGAAACCGACCCGACCGCTGGAATAGTTTTAGAACCAGTATCAGAGGAGGCAGAGCAATGAAAACCATCATGGATAAGCTGGCAAACCAACTAAACAGCAAAGAAAAGGCAATCGCAGCGGTGGACGTTGTAAGCACTATCTTGCTGATTGTGAATGACGGAGCAAGCCAAAAAGAGGCGATTCATACTGTATCAGTCATAGCCCGCGAAGCTATGGACAGATTCGAGGAGGTAGGAAAATGAAACCAACATACCAAGACATTAAAGCCGCCGCGCAATACCGCTGGCCGGAAATCCACGCGGCATTAGGCATAGACCAGCGATACCTGAAAAACAAACACCAGCCCTGCCCCGCGTGTGGAGGGAAAGACCGTTTCAGATATGACGATAAGGACGGAAACGGCACATTCATTTGCAACCATTACAACAACGGCGCGGGCGATGGTTTCGGCTTGGTAATGCACTTTTTCGGATGTGATTTTCAGACGGCCTTAAAGCAGGTTGCAGGCGTTTTGGGCATGGATAATGCAGACCCTTTGCCGACACCGCCCAAACGCCCACAAGCGCAACCATGCCCCGAAAAAGACCAAATCGAGAAACTGGCCGCATTGTGGAGAAGCACAGAACCTATCCGCCCTGATTCCCCTGTTATCCAGTATTTGAAATCACGCGGTTTGGACATGGCGCATTTACCCGAAAACGTCCGTTTCCTAGCTGAAAAAGACTATTGGACAACGGGCGCGGATAAGCCGCTTTTACTTGGTAGTTTCCCCTGTATGGTTTGCGCTATCCGCGACATGGACGAAGAGCTACAAGGCTTACACCTAACCTATTTACAGCCTAGCTATGACAAGCCATGCGGAGAGGACGGACTACACGCCCCGCGCTATCAGAAACTGGCAATCAAAGACCCTGTAACAGGCGAAACATTACCGGCCAAGAAAATGCGAAACCGTAAGCAAGGCAGCATATCGGGGCAAGCCGTCCACTTGTTCCCGATTCCTGAAAATGGCCGCCTTGTCATTGCAGAGGGCATAGAAACCGCCCTAGCCGCCCGTGAATTGTACAAGGCTTACGATTGGGGCTTATACGCTGCCCTAAGCACAAGCGGCATGACTAATTTTCACTTTCCAGACGGTATCAAGGAAATTGCAATTATTGCCGATAACGACATACCGCGCCCTGTTGGTTACAGAGCCGCTTATGACTTGGCAATGCGAGCCATTAAGCAGGGAATCAAGGCGAGCATATGGCAAAGCAAAACGCCCGGCTATGACGCACTGGACGAACTGAACGAGAAAAAGCAATCAGACAATCATTTCGGAGGACAGACAGCATGAAAAATACCGAAACAGCGAAGCAGGAAAGCACCAAAGACTACAACCTTGAGAATATCGAGTCATTCCGCCCACACCCACGCTTTGACACCAATAATCGGGGCGTATGGTGGATAAACGTTAGAACCGACAAAGACGGAGATTTTATCGAAGCAGAGCCACTATTGCTTTCCGACCCTATCGACATCATTGGCACGGGGCAAGACAATGACGGCGCGTATTATCGGATTATCAAGTTTAAAGACAAAATCACACGCCGGCATAAGACCGCCGCCCTGCCACAAGCAGAAATTGCCGGTGGGAAATGCTGGGAGCGTTTGGGGTTTTACGGCTTATTCATTGAGAGCAACCCAACAAAAAGGCGAAAACTGGCAGACTATTTGCAGAAAGAGGGAAGCCAGACAGCCTTTACCATTACCGACCGCGCAGGCTGGCACGAAGACAGCTACATTATGCCCAGCGGGGAAACCATCACAGCGACCGACAAAGACCCCGCCATTATCTACAACGGCGACACCAGCCAAGCAAAGGCATATCAGCCAAACGGAGAGCTTACCGACTGGCAACAAAACATAGCCCGATATGCAGTAGGAAATAGCCGTTTGTGCCTTGCTTTGGGAGCTTCATTTGCCGCCCCGTTGCTTTCCCTGTTAAACGAAGAATCGGGGGGCTTCCACTTGATGGGCGATTCTTCAGACGGCAAAACCACAGCCGCAAAAGTAGCCTTGAGCGTATGGGGCAAACCATCAGGAAGCCTGTTGTCTTGGAGCGGTACGAAAATAGGCTTTTCCAACACAGCCGCCGCCCGTAATGATGGCTTGCTGGTGTTGGACGAAATAGGACAGGCAAGCCCGCACGTTATCGGCGATACTGTTTATAGCGTTATGAATGGTATCAACAAAGTGCAAGGCGCAAAACAAGGCGGAAACCGCGCTTTAAGCCGCTGGAAAGTGATGATGTTTTCCACCGGCGAAAAGACCCCTGATTCCATCTTGAAACACCATAAGGGCGATTGGAACGCAGGACAAGCCGCCCGCCTGCCTAGTATCAGAGCCGCCGCGCAATACGGCATTTATGACACATTGCACGGATTTGAAGATGGCGCATTGTTGAGTGAGCATATCGCACAATCAACAGAAAAATATCACGGAACGGCAGGAAGACTATTTATCCGACAGCTTTTAGACGACCTAGAACAAGCCAAACAGCACGCAACGGAGCGCATGGCCGCATTTATGGCAACCATTCCCGAATTATCAGGACAGGCGCGAAGAGTAGCAAAACGCTTTGCTATCGCCGCCGCTGCTTTGGAACTTGCCGCCCCTGTTACCGGCTTGCCCGTAGGTGTAGGCATGGCAGGCGTGAAAAAATGCTTTGATGAATGGCTGGAAGCCAACGGAGCAGGAAAACACGAAGACCGCCGAATCATTGAGCAGGCAGAGGATTTTATCGCCCAGCACGCTTTAGGCACGCGGTTTATGGAATGGAGCGATAAAAGCACCAATAAAGACCATGCAGGATATAGGAAACAGGAGGGGGAAAAATTGGAATTATGGGTAATCCGCCGTGTCTTTGCCGATGAAATCGCCCAGAGTTTCGATGAAGCGAAAGTTTGCCACGTATTAGCAGATAATGGATTATTGAAATATAACCACAAAAACAGAGGCTACCAACACCAGCGGAAAGGTAACGGCTGGTTTCATGTTTTAGCTACAAATATAGAACTGGACGACTAATCATTTACATGGGGTTAATTCCAAAATCCTAACCAAGCCCGCAAGGATCAACACAGGCGGGCTTTTTTACGTCCAAACATTCAGGAAGACCTACCAAGAAAGCATAAAATCGACAGGAAGCCCCTAAATCTCAAAAATTAGAGCCATTCACACCCTACCCTATACCTACCCCCTACACAAAAGCAAAACGCGCTTACAGCGCAATTACGCCCTATTTCCGCTATGACCAACAAAGACAGATGAGAGATAAATAATTTCGACACCAATACGCGCGCGCGCGTAATAATGTAGCCCTTGAATTTTGCGAGCCCATAAAAAAGGAAAGAAGACTAAGACACGCGAAAAGATAAAACCATATGCGCGAGGAAAAATCACTTGTTACCTTTGTTACCACAAAATTTAACACTTATAACTATATGAATATAAATATAAAAACACAGAAAAAACGGTAACAAATGAACATAAATTTACTTGTTACCGATTTGTTACCACTTGTTACCCTTTTATATTCATATGGTTACATTAAAAAAACAGGGGCGGTAACAAATGGTAACAAGGTTAAGATATGTATTTTGTTACCACGAAAGCCACGAATGACAAGGGTTTCAGCCATTGGTAACAAGGTAACAAACGATTTTTGCGTTTTTTTGTATATATACGCTTTCTTTTGCGGGTAAATGAACGGCAGAACTGATACAGACAAAAGCCGCCCGAAAGGCAATATCGGACGGCTGGAAAATAAAGCAAGCACCAGCCCACAAGACGGCGCGTGATTGCTGGTGTTACAATCAGACCATATTTCACAGTTTGGCAGAAATGCCACAAAATATTTTTGCCCCTACCACCCAAACAGCTTAAACTGACAATCTGACAAGGGGTAAATAGTGCAAAAAAATGCCCCTACCTTAAAGTTTTGGGGTAACTTTTGGGGTAACTTTTACCGCAAACAAGAATATGATTATATTTAAATCAATAAGTTAATCTCAAAGTACGATTGACCCCGCCTCCACCAGATTTGAAGCGCAAACTTTTGATTTAAAAAGGTTTGTGCTTTTTTATAAACTTAAACAGGCCGTCTGAAACTTTTCAGACGGCCTGTTTTTGTCTCAAATATCTGAGTGAAAAAACTTTTTCTTTCGATACATTGCCAATAGTGCTTTGCTTTAAAAAAAATTTCAGCCTTACATTTTTCTATCGGATTTCATATTCATTTTACGATGCGGCCTAACCGTTACACTCAATGGCAGATGATCTGACAAATGTTGCCAGTCTTTACTGTTGTGAATTTCAGAATCGATGACATCAAGATTGCGCGTGTAAATGCGGTCGAGGCTGAGGATGGGCAGGCGCGAAGGGAAGGTTTTGGGGCGTTTGCCTGTATTATCGACAAATACTTCGTTCAAATCTAATGCCCTGCCCAGCTCACGCGCTGATTTCTGCCGCCAGTCATTAAAATCTCCGGCGATAATCAACGGGCTTTCCGGACGAATATATCGACCAACGTAGTCGCTGATGGCTCGGTATTGTTTGAGACGATCCGGCTCGCGCAGGTTGAGATGGACGCACAAACACACCAGCGGATCTTCCCAACCTTCGGGCACGACTTCGCAATGCAACAGACCGCGTTGTTCGAGTTTGTTAACACTGATGTTGAGGTTGTTTTCCGTTTTCAGCGGCAGGCGGCTGAGAATGGCGTTGCCGTGGTGTCGTTTGGGATAGACGGCATTTTTGCCGTAGCTGCGATGATAATCGAGGCTGTCGCCGATGATGTCGTAATGCGGCGCATCGGGAAAGTCGGTACGGCGGCTTCTGTTGAGATGTTGTCCTTGAACTTCTTGTAAAAACAAAACATCCGAACCCAATGCACCCAGCGCGTCAGCCATACGGTTGACCTGCACCTTGCGGTTGAGCGCAGACATGCCTTTGTGCATATTGTAGGAAGTAATGGTAACTGGACGGGGAGACATGATGTGTGATGAAGCGGTTTATTTGTTTTAGTATAGCACCGGAGCGTGTGGTTTTACGGCAATTTTGGTTATACTTGTTTAAAGAATAAAATGGCGTTTTGACAGGGAATTTCCCAATCAAAACGCCTTTTGTTTTTCAGACGGCCTTGCGTCCGAATCAGTTGTTGATTACTTCAACATTGGTCTCAAAAGTAACGGTATGTTGGTATTTAGATGCAGTTTTACGTTTCGGATAAGGATATTTGGAAACGCTTTTCACTGCGCGTTCGTCCATTTCAGGATTGCCGCTGGATTGAATGATATTCACACGGTCAACATTGCCGGCAGGAGTTGTGAAGACATCCATCAAAACGGTTTTAACGCTGCCGTTTTGCGCTTTCATGGCTTCCAGAGTTTCGGTATCGGCTGCTTGTGCAGTACCGAATACAGCGGCAAACAACAGGGCTGAGGCGAGGAGTTTAGTCGTTTTCATGTTTTAGTCCTTATTAGGGTTATGGTTAGGTTAAATATTTCAGACGGCCTGATTCGTCGTTATTTGAAATTCAAAATCGGCCAACCTTTTGCTTTGGCTTCTTTTTCCAGCTCGGTATCCGGATTGACGGCGACAGGTTCGTCCACGATACGCAGCAGCGGCAAATCGTTTTTGGAGTCGCTGTAAAAATAAACCTTGCCGTAGCTTTCAAATGTCTCGCCGCGCTCGGCAAGCCATTGGTTCAATCGGGTAATTTTACCTTCTTTCAGGCTGGGCGTACCGACATAGTTGCCGGTATATCGGCCGTCTGCGCCGGTTTCAAGCTGTGTACCGATAATGTTGTGAATACCGAAAAGATGGCAGATTGGGGTAATGATGAATTCGTTGGTCGAAGAAATAACCAACATTTCGTCGCCCGCCATTTGATGGCTTTGCACCAGCATACGCTGCATCGGGGAAATATACGGAACAATATATTCAGCCATAAACTCGCGATGAAACTCAGCCAATTCTTCCTTGCTGAAACGGGCTAAAGGCGCGAGATGGAATTTGAGGAAGGCATCGATATCAAGACAACCGTTTTGATAGTCTTGGTAGAACTTTTCATTTTGCGCCTCGGTTTCAGCCGCATCGACTATGCCTTTTTTAATCAGGTATTGCGGCCAGGAGTGATCCGAATCGGTATTGATCAAGGTATTGTCGAGGTCGAAAATGGCAAGGTTTTTCATTGGGTTTCCTGTTGTTTTAGAAGCTGGCGCAAAAGCGGCAAAGTAATACGCTTGCCCATCATAACGGCGTAGTTGTCGAGGGTATCGAGCATTTGCATCAGGCTGTCCATATCGCGCCGCCAATGGTTCAGCAGGTATTCGAAGATTTCCGGATCGATGGTTACCTGACGGGCAGCCGCCATGCTGACGAGCGCATCGATTTTTTCCCGGTCGGTCAGCGGTTTGACTTCGTAAACCAAGCAATACGCCATGCGTGTGCGCAGGTCTTCGCGGATAACGAGCTGTTGCGGCGTATATTCGGAACTCAAAAGCAAAAAGCCTTTGCCGCTGTTGCGGAAGCGGTTGAAGATGGCAAACAGTAAAGCCTGTTCTTCATTATTAAGCTTTTCGATTTGGTCAATGGCAAGATATTCTGCATCCAACGCGGCTTCTGTCAGCGGCGTGGCGGCGGCATCAATATAGAGGGCATTTCGTCCGGCATCGAGCGCCTGTGCGACCCATGCCTGCAAGAGATGGCTTTTGCCTGCGCCCTCTTCGCCCCACACATAGATAAACTGCCCATGTTTGTGCTGCAACACATACACCAGCTCGGCATTTTCTGTTCCCAGAAATTTGTCGAAGCCGGGATAATCATGGCTGGCAAAATCGAAGATGAGCTGATTCACAAAGGCGCACCGGTTAGGTTGAAATCGGTTTTATTTTACGTTGTTTTGCGGTTCACCATCAAGGATAAAGGCCGTCTGAAGCCTATACCTGCAACATATCTGCACTTCTAAACATATCTTGACGCGCTCACGGCATTGGTTTTATTCCGCTTTGGTTTTACAATGTCGAACTTCTCGCCGAAACATTTGTCTGTTCTTTTTCAGACGGCCTTTTTATTTGGGGAACCCTAGTGATTTCTACCCTTATTGATTTCATCCTCCATATCGACCAACACCTTGTCCACCTCTCCGCCCAATACGGCCCATGGATTTACGCGATTTTGTTTGTTGTGATTTTCTGCGAAACCGGTTTGGTCGTAACGCCATTTTTACCCGGCGACTCGCTGCTGTTTGCTGCTGGCGGTATTGCGGCCATCGGCGGCATGAACATCCATGTCATGGTATTGCTGCTCTTAGTAGCCGCCATTTTAGGCGATGCGGCCAATTTTATGATCGGCAAGTATTTTGGACAAAAACTGTTTGCCAACCCGGATTCCAAAATTTTCCGCCGTTCGTATTTGGAAAAAACCCATGCGTTCTATGAAAAACACGGCGGCAAAACCATCATCATTGCGCGCTTTGTGCCGATTGTGCGGACGTTTGCGCCATTTGTCGCAGGCATGGGCGATATGCACTACGCAACGTTTATCCGTTACAACATTATCGGCGCGGTGTTGTGGGTATTGTCGTTTTCCTATGCAGGCTATTTCTTCGCCAATATCCCCGTCGTCAAAAACAATCTGGGCTTAGTTATGGCGGCAATCATCGTGATTTCGATTTTACCTGCGGTAGTCGAAGTCATCCGTGCCAAACTTAACGCCAAAAAATAACAATCAATCGAAAAGTTTGAAAGTTTAAACACATCAAGGAATTGTCATGCCGTTGCTATCTATTGAGTTTGCGGTATTCTTTATCTTATTTTTGCCCTTGTACTGGGCATTTGTACGTTTGCCGCAAGTTCAAAACGTTTTACTTTTGGTTGCCGGACTGGGCTGGCTTTACCGTATCGACCCTATCTTTTCCGCGCTGATTTTGGTTTACTCGTCTGTGGTTTACCTGGTCAGCGTGCTGATGTTTTCTGAAAACGAGAATATCCGCAAATTTTGGCTGGGTTGCGGTATTTCGGCGGCATTGACTGTTTTGTGTTTCTTCAAATATTTCGACTTTTTCCGCCCGATTATTCAGCAATATACGGGGCAAAGCACTATCATCGACATCCTTTTGCCTTTGGGTTTGTCTTATTACACCTTCCAATCGCTGGCTTACTTGGTGTATTGCTACCGCGAGCCTAAAGGAGACCGTTTTGAATGGCACGAGCTCCTGCTTCATCTGAGCTTCTTCCCCACCATCACATCCGGCCCGATTATCCGTGCGGCCGCTTTTAAAAGCATAGACGGCGAACAAGCGGGGGCATTGGTGCAAATCCGCACCAAACAGGCACGCCAGCTGATTTATCCGGCTTTGGCGGTCAGCCTGATTGTATTGGGCATTGCCAAAAAATGGTGGCTTGCCGGCGTATTGGCAGAAGGCTGGGTATCGCCTGTTTTTGAAAATCCGGCCCAGTTCGACGGCTGGGGCGTGTTGTCTGCGATTTATGGCTACACCTTCCAACTCTTTTTCGACTTTTCCGGCTACTCGGATTTGGTCATCGGCTTGGCCATGCTGCTCGGCTTCCAGCTGCCGAAAAACTTTGCCGCGCCGCTTCGCGCCATCAACATCCGCGACTTCTGGGATAGATGGCACATCAGCCTGTCCACTTGGATTCGCGACTATATCTATATCCCTTTGGGTGGCAGCAAGAAAGGCTTCGGACGCACCCAGCTCAATCTGATGATTGCCATGTTGCTTTCCGGCATTTGGCATGGCTATGGCTGGAGCTTTTTGATTTGGGGCGCGCTGCACGGTGCGGCTTTGGTATTCCTTAACTGCGGCGACAAAATCGTCGGCCGCAATGCCTTAGGCCGTCAGAAAATTGGCAAACCGCTTGCCTGGCTGTTTACCTTCCATTTCGTTTGTTTCGCTTTTGTCGTGTTCAACAGCGCAACGCTTGCCGATACGGAAATGCTGTTCAGCGCATTATTTGCCAATGACAAAGGTTGGAACGCGCCTCTGCCGACCGACCTTATGTTGCTGGGTGCATTTTCACTGATGCTTTTACTGTACCCGTATTTGCTTCGCCTATTTGAAGCATCGGTAAAAGGCTTGGACAAACTGCCTGCATGGCTGTGGTTTATCCCCATCACGCTTATCCTCGCCCTGATTATCGTCTTCGCCCCGTCCGGCATTCCCGGCTTTATTTACGCCAACTTCTAAGGAGTAGAACATGAAACGCTTTATCTCCCTGTTTGTTTCGATTCTGCTCAGTGCAGTTGCGCTGACGTGGTTTGCCCAAAACTCCATCAATGCCTATTGGCAGCAGACCTATCATGAGAACAGTCCGCTTGAGCCTTTATCCGAATACGCTTGGTGGCGTATCGGTGCGGATTGGCAACAAAAAGCCTACGAATTTTCAGATGGCCTGAAAGCTTCACTGGAAGCAGAAGACGCTTTAGTTTCAAAAGACTCTGGCATTGAAACAACAGGGCCGTCTGAAAATACGGAAAACATTGAAACATCGGACAATCAAAAAGAGACTGCCGCTTCTGATGCGGCTAACAATACGGATACCGCAGCCAGCGAACCAAGCAATCAGGCTGATCAGTCGGCAACGCAGGTTGTATTGAAAAAAGGCAACAAAGTTTTCTTTGCCGGCGACTCGCTGATGCAGGGCGTTGCACCTTTCGTACAAAAACACCTCAAGCAAGAATATGGCGTACAATCGGTCAACCTCAGCAAACAAAGTACCGGTTTGTCCTACCCCAATTTCTTCGACTGGCCGAAAACCATCGAACAAACTTTGCAAAAAGAACCCGACATCCACGTTTTGGTTGTATTCTTAGGCCCTAACGACCCTTGGGATTTCCCGATGGGTAAAAAATACCTGAAGTTCGCTTCCCCCGAATGGGAGGCAGAATACCTCAACCGCGTCCGCCGTATTCTTGATGCAGCCTCCGCACATGATGTCCAAGTCATTTGGCTGGGCATTCCTTACATGAAAAAAGCCAAGCTCAACGAACAGATGCGCTACCTCGACAAAATCCTGTCGGGTACGGTGTCGCCTCAAGCCATCTGGCTGCCGACCGACAAACTGTTGAGCAATGGCGCAGAAGAATATGCCGACTCTGTCAAAGTAGATGGAAAAATCATCCGTTACCGCAGTAAGGACGGCATTCACTTTTCCGCAGAAGGCCAAAAACTACTGGCCGGAAAAATTATGGAAAAAATTAATTTTACACACGATACACAACCATGAAATTTAATAAAACCTTACTCCTCACGCTTCTCGCACTCCCTATGACCGCCTGCGCAACCAATGACGGCCTATTAAGCAACTACGGCTCCAACCGCCCTGCCTGGCTGAATAAACTGCAACAGCTAAACAACACTTCAGACGGCAAATTCCGCATTATCCAAGTCGGTGACTCCCACACCGCCGGCGACTATTTCACCAACCGCCTGCGTCGCCGTTTGCAACAACAATGGGGCAATGGCGGCATCGGTTGGGTTTATCCCAACACCGTCAAGGGCCAACGTATGGCAACCGTCCGTTACAGCGGCAGCGGTTGGAACACCATCAGCAGCCGCAAATCACACAGCGATTTTTCTTTCGGCGGGATTGAAGCACGCGCCGATGGCGGCAGCGTTACCTTAAGCGCAGCCGACGGCAGCATGGATATGCAACAAATCTCTATCTTCGGCAAACCAGTTTGGTCCGAACAAACACTGACCGTCAACGGCCGCGAAATCCCTGCCACACAAAACGGTTGGCAACTGGTGCGTACCAATGCTTCCCTGCCGATGACCCTCAGCAGCAGCATGCCTTGGCAAATCGGTTTCATTAATATCGAACGCCCCGGACGTGGCGTAACCGTTTCCGCCATGGGCATCAACGGCGCGCAGTTATCCCAATGGTCAAAATGGCGACCGGGTATGTGGGAAGATTTGGCACAAACCAAAGCCGATTTAATCATCCTTGCCTACGGTACCAACGAAGCCTTTTCCGGCAACCTCGATATTTCCTCTACCGAGCGGACATGGCGCAATTACATCCGTCAAATCAAAAACACCCTGCCTAACGCAGGTATCCTGATCCTCGGCGCTCCGGAATCTTTGAAAACTGCCTACGGCAGCTGCGGTAACCGTCCGGTCTTACTCAGCGAAGTACAACAAATGCAGCAACGTGTTGCCCGTGACGAAAAAATCATGTTCTGGTCTTGGCAGGATGCGATGGGTGGGGCATGCAGCATGAAAAGCTGGATGGCTCAAGGCTTGGCAGCTAAAGACGGTGTTCACTTCTCTGCACAAGGTTATGAAACTGCAGCCGATAAGCTTGCCGACAGCCTGATCCGCTTTGCCCAATAAATTGGCCAAAGCCTAAGTATTTTTCATTAACAGCACACAAAAGGCCGTCTGAAATTAATATTTCAGACGGCCTTTTGTTTATCGCTTATTCAGCAAACTGCTTATTTTTAAGCCAATATATTGCTGCTCATTCGTTGCGTTTGGTTTTCCGTAAAACGAACCAATCTTGCCTGCTTGTCAAAGCCTAATGGCTTGGCGACAAGGCGGTTGGGCAATTTGTTCAAATGATGGTTGTAACTTCCGGCTCTGCGGTTGTAAGTGCGGCGTGCCGATGCGACTTCAGCTTCTGCAGCACCCAACATTTCCATCAAACCGGCCAATTTCTTATCAGGATACTGTTTCAAAAGGCCGTTGACGGCAGTTTGCAATTTTTTCAGCGCATGATTCAATGCTGTTTCGGCTTCACACAGATGTTTGATTTTGGATTCGGAAAATGTTTTGGCAGTTTGCGCCAATGCGGTTTCGACTTCTGCACACATCTGCTGAACGTTTTGATCCGATACAATGCCCTGCTCTTGCAGGTGTTTGCTGTATGCATCCAATACATGACGGACGGCCTGATGTCGGCAGTCGAGCGCAATGCGCAAAGAGACAAAAGATTCGCGACAGTCTTTTTTGCGGTCTTTCAACTGTTGTTTGAAATACAATAAGACGGCAGCGATTGATACGAAGATAAGTGCAAGACTAATAATGCCCATAGTGAGTTCCCTAGTTATGATGCCACTCATATCGGTGGCTGATTTTATTAACATCGATTATAATCCAATTTCAATATTTTTTCCCAATTTTCATAAAAAAGGCCGTCTGAAATTCAGACGGCCTGAAGTTTATATTTCTATTTCAATGCTTTGACTTGATGTCGATAACCCACACTTCTGATTGCGAACCCAAACGTAGGGGAATGCCCCAGAAGCCGTAGCCCGAAGTGGTGAAGAAATGGCCGTTGCCGATCGCCTCATAACCATAAGCAAGACGATAAAGCGTACGGACAATAAGGTTAGCGGGTGCAACTTGGCCGTTGTGAACATGGCCGGAAACTTGCACATCAATCGGCAGCCGTGCATGGGCTTCGATTGAAGTAGGACGGTGATCCATCAATAAAACCGGTAATTGGGTATTTTGACCTTCTAAAAGCTGCTCCGCACTGGGGCGTCTACGATCCAAATCATCGCTCCGCCCTACCAGCAACACACCATTCACTTCCAAAACCTGATTGGCCAAAACCGTCAAGCCTGCAGCTTCCAATTCATGTTTGATACGCTTCTGATCGCGGAACCAGTCATGATTGCCCAAAGTGGCATAAACGCCCATCGGCGCAGTCAGCTTCTGCAAATGCGGTTTCATGTTTTCTTTCAGATACGCATCGACGGTATCGTCCATCAAATCGCCCGGTAGCAACACCATATCGACTTGTTCCTGCTTCATAATGTCCGTCAGCTTGTCCAATTGACGTGCGCCAAACAAAATCCCCAAGTGCAAATCGCTGGCCATGCCGATACGCAGTGGCTTATCCATCTTCTTATTGATGAATACGGTTTGATGGCGGACAACGGGCGTATAGGCGTTATACATCCCAAAACCGAGCAAACCGACCACAAACAAAGGCGCAAACAGCCGCAGGCTTCGTGACAACGGTTGGCGCGCCATAAAACGGCGCAGCAAAAGATACAGGATAAATGTCGCCAACGCGGCATACATCACAAACAGTAAGATTACCATCCAAAACGCCACCACGCGGAACATCATATGCCCCAACTCCAGCAGCAAGCCGACCAACAAGCCGTTTGTAATGAAATAGGAAATACCCATCAGCCAACGTCTGCCGACTTTGCCAATCCAAGGCGCAAACAGCCATTGCAACGAACGCCCAAGCCCGAATGTAAACACTTGCAACAGAATGACGCTCACAAAAAACATCTTGCCAAACATGCCTTTCCGCCCTAAAAAGTCAAAAGGCAGATTTTAGGCCGTCTGAAACTTTCAGTGTATAATCCCCCACGTAAAAACCCATAATATTTTGAAAGGAATCATCATGAGCCATCCCCAATCAGCCATTATTCCTGATCACGCACAAGCCGGTATTTTTATCGAGGCAGACATTTCAGACGGACGCAATGAAGACATCAAATCTGCCTGCCGTCTTTCTTTAGAATCCTTGGCCAAACTGAAAACTCATTTTCCGAATGATATTTTGGGTTTGACCATTGCCTTTGGCAGCCGCGCATGGCAATCATTCGGACATACTGACGAAGGCAGCGAAATCAAACCTTTCCCTGAATTGGGCAACGGCCTCGCCCCCTCCACACAACACGACCTCTATATCCACATTCAAGCCACCGAGCAAAAAGCCGCCTATGCCTTGGCACAATCCGTATTAAGCGCATTCGGCGACAGCATCCGCGTAGCCACTGAAGAACACGGCCTGCGCCTGTATGAAGACCGCGGCTTGGACGGTTTTGTCGATGGTACGGAAAATCCGCAGGGCGATGACAATGTGCGCAATGTCGCCATTATTCCCGAAGGCAAGCCCGATGCCGGCGGCAGCTATGTTTTGCTTCAAAAATACCTGCACGATTTGAAAAAATGGGATGCTGTTCCTACTGCCGAACAAGAAGCCTGCGTGGGCCGCAGCAAAGAAACCAATGACGAATTCAGCAAAGACGTGCGCCTGCCCGACTCCCATCTCGGTCGCGTCAATGTCAAAGAAAACGGCGTTGGCTTGAAAATTGTCCGCCGCAGCCTGCCCTTCGGCAAACTCAGCGGCGAACACGGTTTGATGTTCACTTCCTATTGCAACACGCTGCACAATATTGAAGTTCAACTGCTCAATATGTTCGGCGATGCAGACGGCAAAACCGACTTACTGCTGAAATATTTGTCTAAAGCCGTATCAGGTGCTTACTACTACGCGCCTTCTGTCGAGCGTTTGCAAAATCTTTAACGGCTCTCAGGCCGTCTGAAAAACCTGCCTTTTCAAAGGCAGGTTTTTGTTATTTAAATTCCCTTAACATTTTTATGGTATTATCATAGAAATTTGTTTCATAGCAGTTCAGCAAACCCTGATTACAGACAACGATAAAAACTGATACGCCCCAAGCAGCTATTTTCGATAAAATAAACCCAATTATTATCCCTATAAAATTACGACACCATGTATAAATCCCGCCTTCTTCCCCTGCCCGTATTGATTCTCTCCGCGCTGAACACCTATGCGGCCAATACACCGAATCCGCTTGATCAAATCGATAAAAACGTACCCAACCAATTCGACAAAGACTTCCGAGACAACCTCGATCAGATTCATTCGGTCGAAATCCAAAAACGCGAGCAGTCGGCATGGGATTTACAGAAAAAACAAGATAACGACGCGGTTGCACAAGAAGGGCCGTCTGAAAACAATACCGAATGCTTGGATTACACCGGTATCGAGCTTTCCGGTATTACCCTCATCGATTCCAAAAAGATTGAAGCCAAGTTACCCAAATGCATCAATCAAAACAGCATCAACCAACTGAACCGGGACATCGTTGCCGAATATATCGCTCAAGGTTATCCGCACACGCAAATCAAATTTGAAACCACGCCTGAACGTATCCTGAAATTGGCAGTCATCGAAGGCAAAATCCGTGAGATTACCGGCGGCTCCCGTACGGTCAACGTCGACACCCTCTTCCCAAATCATCAAGGCAAACCGCTGAACATCCAATACCTCGACCAAGGTATCGAACAGGCAAACCATGTTGCCGGCAACAACGTCAGCATCGATGTTTATCCGCATAATGACGGTACTGCCTCCATCCAACTCAACAACGATGCCCAAAAACATTGGGGCGGCAGCGTCACCATCGACAATAAAGGCAGCAAACCCAATACCACGACACTGCGCGGCAGCCTGAATATCGGCAGCCCGTTGGGATTGAGCGACTCCCTTTATTTAAACGGCTATACCAATCTAAACAACCACGACAGCCATTACAGTCGCGGCGGCAGCCTGTTCTACCAAGTTCCTTATGGCGCATGGACATTCAGCACTTACGCCGCCGCGTCGCAATCGCAAAGCATCCTAACGTCCAGCGTGAAGCGCTTTGCCTACCGCTCCCAATCCAAAGCGGCAGGAATCAAAGCAGACCGAGTATTCTCACGCAGTCAAAAACACATTACCTCCGCCTATATCGGCATCGATTATGTGAAACAGACTGCAAAATTTGCCGACAGCAAACTGGAATTACAAAGCCCGGAAATCTATTCGGCGCAAGTCGGCCTGTCGCATACAGCCATCCTGCTAAACGGCATTTGGCTCAACAATATCGGCGTAGAACAAGGGTTTGCGAAAAATACCGAACATACACCATTCGACAAGCGCTATACCTCTGTATCCTTGCAAAGCAATTTGATTCAAAACCGTCCATTGGGTAAATGGATCGTGCGCAACCATCACCAAATCGATGCCCAATATAGCCCTCATGATTTGTTTGCCACCAAAGAAATGGACGTCGTCGGTCATCAAAATGTACGTGGTTTCCGTTCGACTTCTTTGAGCGCAAACAGCGTAGTCCTGTTAAGCAATACCGTTTATTTCCGCCGCAATACGCCCCACGGCATTTATATCGAGCCTTATCTAGGCGCGGACATCGGCGTTGCCAAAAACAATAACGAAGGTTCGCAACACGCCATGGGTGTGGTTGCAGGTTTGAATTTGGGCAAGGCGGATAAATGGCAACTTTCTGCCGACTATGGCAAAGGTTTTGCACGCATGCCCAACCAATCAAACAGCGAAATACAGGATCATGTGACCGTTTCTTTACGCATTCCATTTTAAAGTTATGTAAATATATATCCTTTTATCTAATATATGAACCGCCCATCTTAATGTTATTAATTTTCTATTAATATCAATAAGATGAGCGGTTTTTATTTGCATTTGAAATAGTGCACACAAGGCCATACTGGTGGTATGATTGTAAAAAATTTCATAACAATGTTAATACATTCAAAAATTTCCTCAACAGAAATCCAATACTCGATATGGGATTTCTGATTCAATCTCCATCACGATAAATAAGGATTAAAATCCATGAAAATCGACACTTTATATCAGCCTAAGCTCTCAGCTTCCGGCAAAGTAACTGTCGCCGTGTGCTTTGCATTCCTGGGAAATGCAGCGGTAGCCGCCAATATCGAAGCCATCGGCCAAACTTCGGTACAGCAGCAGCACAATGTTGACATCGTCAACATTGCCGCACCGACAGCCCAAGGTCTTTCTCACAACCAATACAACAAGTACAACGTTTCCCAACACGGTGCCGTTTTGAATAACGCCCTGTCTGCCGGTAAATCCCAACTGGCCGGAAACCTGTCTGCCAACAAAAACTTCCAAGGTCAAGCCGCATCTGTGATCTTGAATGAAGTGGTCAGCAAAAACCCTTCCCTGATCTTGGGTCAGCAAGAGATCTTCGGTATTGCCGCAGACTATGTTTTGGCAAACCCTAACGGCATTACCCACAACGGCGGCAGCATCCTGAATGCCAACCGCGCATCCTTGGTTGTCGGTACGCCAACTGTTTCAGACGGCGCGTTGAAATCTTTCAACATCAGCGACAATGGCAAACAACTGCAAGTAAACGGTAATTTGAGCGGCAACCGCGTAGTTGACCTGCTCGCACCGCAAGTTGTAGTCGGCAAATCAGCCAACGTTAATGCCGCCGATGCCATCAACGTTTCTTCAGGCAAAAGCAACTTCGACTACAAAACCGCACAAATCGAAGCATTGGACGCTGCTTCAAATGCACCGGTGCTTGACGGCCATATCTTCGGCAGTATGCGCGCCGGTACCATCCGTATCCACACGACCGACAAACGCGCCAAACAAAACATTCAAAATGCCGCCATTACCGGCACCCGCTACCTGAATATCGACAGCAAAGGCAACCTGAGCATCCAGTCAGCCAATCTGACCGGCGCACAAATGGAATTGTTTGCCCGTGATACCGACATCAAAGGCACGGTTACCAGCCATTCCGCCAATAAATCTTCCAGCGGCAAAGAAGCGCAAAATGTTCAGCACTTCCGTTCAGACCGCAACAAAACGGAAACCTTTACCGCCAGCAATATCAATGCATCCGAGTCATTGACTTTGAACAACAGCGGCAGCCTCAACCTGAGCGCAGCCAACATCACTGCCGGCGCGCTGACCGCCTCTGCCACAGGCAATATCAATTCTAACGCGGTAAAAACAACCAACCGTACAGAATCCGACCACACTCAAAGCAAAGGCCTTTGGTACAACAACAACCTGAGCTCCTCTGCTGACGAAAGCCTGCATCAAACCAAAATCAATGCCGGTTCTGTCAATATTGCCACCACCGGCAAAGTTCAATTGGATGCGACCGAACTGAACTCGGCTGCTGATGCACGCATTGCCGCCCAACAAGGAATCGTATTAAGCAGCAACAGCGAAACCGACAGCAGCTCGACTTATGTCAGCTTCAAAAATGAAACTGCTGCCCTGAAAACCGGCATCGCAACAAAATCTTCCAAAAACTCTACCGCCCATCAAACCAAAATCTCCGCAGCCGGTGATATCGGTTTGATTTCCGAAGGCGATTTGAGCACTTACGGCGCAAGCATTGCGGCAAACGGCAATGTCGTTACCGATGTCAACAACATCAACTTGGGTACTCAAACCACCATCAACACCAACAGCCTCGACGACCAGAAAAAATACTGGGGCGGCCTGTTCGGCGGTGAAAGCCAAGTTCAAAACAACCGTACCGAAAACCTGCACGGCAGCAGCATTACTGCCAACTCAAACGTAGTTTTGGGTGCAAAAAACGGCGTCAACGTTTACGGCAGTACCGTTGAAGGCCAAGCCGGTACATTCGTCAGCTCCAAAGCAGGCAATGTTGATATTAAAAACGCCACCAGCACCGATACTTCCGCACAAAGCGCGCGTAAAGGTACGATTTTCAATATCACGACCTCTAAAACCAGCAGCAATAGCAGCATTGAAAAAGTAACCGGTTCTACCCTGGTTTCCAATGCCGACCTGAACGTTGTTTCCGACAAAGACATCAATGTGATCGGTTCTGCATTGTTTGCGGCACAAAAACTGCAACTTTCTTCCGCAGGCGATTTGACCATTGATGCGGCCAAAGCGGTAGAAAACAAACAGGTCAACGAGTATTCCATCAAA
The DNA here is from genome assembly GCF_001838135.1 of Neisseria sp. HMSC078H04. Taxonomy (NCBI): domain Bacteria; kingdom Pseudomonadati; phylum Pseudomonadota; class Betaproteobacteria; order Neisseriales; family Neisseriaceae; genus Neisseria; species Neisseria sp. HMSC078H04. The sequence goes on along the minus strand of NZ_KV835849.1, from coordinate 161,603 downwards.
GGCTACTCTGGCACCGAAACCAATAAAGAAAACGGCAGCGTGACTGCCAAAGCCGGTATCAAATTCACCGATACCCACACCGACACCCATTCTGTCGGCCTGAACGGCAGCATTTTGACCGGTAAAAACACCCAGTTGTCTTCCAACTCAAACGTTACCGTCAGCGGTAGCCAAGTCAACGGCGAAGAATCTGTCAACATTTCCGCAGCCAATGACGTCAATGTTGTTGCATCCAAAGGCAGCAACACTGTAACCGAATCCGGCCGCGTAACCGATTTGGGCGTATCTGCCACCGCATACGAAAAAAATAACGTTGCAGGTCTCGGCGTATCTGTCGGCATTACCAGCACCAAAACAGATGCAACTACCGTAACGAATACATCTCATGTATCCAACATCAACACCGGCGGCAACGCCACCATCACTGCAAACGGCAATATTAATCAAGAAGGTACCGTGATTAATGCGACCGGCAATGTGGTTGAAGCTGCAAAAAACGTTACCCATGCAGCGGCACACAGCGGTGCGAAATCCGATGTGAAACAAAACGGCGGCGGTTTGGTCGTTTCTGCCGGCATCAGCACCAACAAAGGCATCGGCGGTGAAATCACTGCACAAGGTCAAGGCAATTCTTCGACCCACAATGAATCCACTGCAACCGTAACCACTATCAACGCAGGCAATGCCATCGTTTTAGCGAATAACAAAGTGTCTGATGAAGGTACAAAATACGATGTTACCGGTGCGATCAACATTGATGCAGGTTCATACCACAACACTGCCGCCCATAACACCAGTAACAGCAGCAGCAAACAAGGCGGTGCTTCTTTGACTGTCGGCGCATACACCAAAGACGGTTCAAACGTTGATGTGAATGCGAACCTGAACGTCAACTACGCTGATGAAAACAAAAAAGAATCTACCGCTGTCAAAGGCGATATGAATGCTACCAATGTTGTCATCAACGCCAAAGACTCTGCTGAAATCGCATCCAACATTACTGCCAACAACAACGTCAACATTACCGCAGGCAACGGCGTAACCTTCACCGAGTCAGCCAATACTGCCTCCAACCAAGGTACAGCCGTTAATGTCGGTATCGGCGCTGGTGCGACAATCAATGTTGAAACCGGTGTTGCCGTTCCTCACGTCAACGGCTCTGTCGGCGTCAACAAAACCGATAACGCTTCTTCTACCGCCACAGGCGCGAATGTAGCGGCCGGCAACGATATTAAAATCAATGCCAACAACGGCGACGTCAACCTGCACGGTACCAACCTGGTATCCAACAACTCCGTTGAAGTAGAAGGCAACAAAGTCAATACTTCCGGCGCAATCAGCAGCGTTAACGAAAAAAATCTGACCGTCAATGTCAACGGCAGCTACGCTTCAGGCAAACCAAACGGCGGCATCAACGCCAAAGGTAAAAACGAAGCCAACGTAACCAATACGGCAAACACCATCCAAAGCGACAATGTCGTTATCACTACCGGCTCTCCAACCGGTTTGAGCGTCAACAATACGACCATCAACGGTAATAATGTTGCGTACTACTATGACGACAGTAAAGCTCCTGCGGCGAACCGTTATACCTACCGTCCTCGCCAACCAAGCTACGCCAGACGCCGTTTGCGCTACTAAGATGCACTATTGAAGTCATTTAATAGCCATTAAGACATGCCGTCTGAAAACGGAAAGTTTTCAGACGGCATTTTTTGTAAGCCGCCGCCGACTTTTGCACTTTGTTGCAGTAACTTTTGCACTCTATGCTCCTCGAAAGTTTCGACAGCTTTTGCACTATATCGGATGATGAGAAATAAGAAAAGCGACGCTACCGTCGCTTTTTATTTTACCAATTACATACGACCAATTCTCCACTGGTTTTACCAGTTTTATTTCTTCCGACCGTATAAGCCAATTCAAGTTGAGTGATGCGGAAATCCTTAAACAATTCCCTAATATCAGGGTGGTCATTAATGGATAGCATGACCTTACCCTTACTCTCTGCCATTACCTTGGCCAGTAATTCATACTGCTCCCAGCCAAATAATTGGTCATAGCCTGCGGTCTGCCAATATGGTGGGTCTGCGTAGAAGAAGGTGTGCTCACGGTCATATCGCTTGAAGCAACGATCCCACGATTCATTCTCTATATAAACACCTTTTAAACGGTCTTTAGCAGCCTTTAATTTAACCTCAATCTGAGATGCATCCCACGCTTTTGACGTGGTAGCTGTCCCAAAATGCTGATGGACGGTTTTGCCGCCGAAGGCGTTGTGCTGAAGGTAGAAGAAGCGAGCGGCGCGTTGAATATCTGTCATGCATTCGGGCGGCGTGTTTTGCAGGCAGGCGAATGTCTCGCGGCTGGTAAGCGTCCACTTGAACTGACGGACGAACTCGTCGAAATGGTGTTGTACCACACGATAGAGATTGATGAGCTGTCCGTTGATATCGTTGAGCACCTCAACTTTTGCAGGAACCGGGCGCATAAAGAACAATGCTGCGCCACCGGAAAACAACTCAACATAACAAGAATGCTCGGGGAACATGGGCAAAAGATGTTTTGCCAAACGACGTTTGCCACCCATCCAGGGGATAATAGGTAATGTCTGTTGCATTTTTTGCATCATATATACTCCTAAATTATGGCATTCGCGATGCTCTAAATCAGATTTAATATGATGCTCAAAGGCATTCTTTTGATTTATTAATTAGCTGAAAGAATTGATGTTTTTACAACGAGCGCACTTTATTTGTACACAACCGCTGCCTTTTGCCAGCAATTTCCCACAAAACTTATAGCGTAATTCACGATAGATTTGCATTTGCATCCACTCCTGTATCAGATAGAATGCCTCGGTCTCTAGAGACTAAGGCGGCCTTAGAAGTCAATGCAGGCATGATCTGCTTGGCTGGCGTAACAGTGTTGTCGCACTGTTACGTCGCCGTCCCACTTATATTTAAAATCCTCCCAAAGGCCGCCTTATTCAGACGGCCTTTTATTTATATTTGCCTACAAATAGCGCAACTCTTTCGCTTTTGCGATGATGCGTTCGGCGACCTTAGCCTCAACCGCCGGAAGCAGATGGGCACCGCCGTCCTGCGAGAGTGACAACGGCATTACGCCGTCTGTTTGCGCTTTTTTATCCGCCTCATTTGGCGTGAGGCCGCTATCCGTCCAAATCTGGTCAGATAAAATATATTGCTCAATATCAAAGACATTATTGCCATATTTAGACTTGAGCCAATTATTAAATTGATCTTTGAGTTGATGTCGGTATGGATGGTTTTCTTTGGCCCAACCCGGCTTATTATCAGCCCATACCGTCAGGACAATATAACGCGGTGATTCTTTCGGCTGAACTTGTTGAATACATTTTTCAACATAGCTTTTGATTCGTTCTAAGACCGTCTGCCAGTTGCCGATATTTGCGCCGTTAATATCATTCTTGGCCGTTGCCAACACACAAATGCCATCGACACCGCCGCTGTTTTTCAGTCGTACCGGATATTTTTTACCCGGAACAACGCTATGAGCCTGGCTATCGCGCGGAATAACTTTAATATTGGCGGTTTGGCCGGTCATGACCGCCTCAATGTCATCGCCAATAATAACGACGGTAGAGTGCATACTGAAAGGCGTAACGCCTTCGCCGTAAACCAACTCGCCATCAACCATCACGCCATTCGCTTTTGCCGGAATAGTATCAACTTTAAAAGTAACTTCCACCGGACTGCCGTCCATCGACATCAAGGCATAAGCAGCCAGGCTGCCGCCCTGTGCGTTGTTTACAACCGGCAGATTTTCAGCGGCGGCAACACTCACGGCCTGACCGCCGATACGCGCATTGGTGGAGTCGCCGAAGAAGTTGAGGCTACGTTTCAATGCAGAAGGAGGGGAAGGAGGAGCTACCGGGCGTTCCGCTTCTTTAGGCGGAACCACAGGGCCGGACGGCATAACGGTATGACGTCCATGCTCGACCGGTGCGCCAATATATTGAATGCCGAATCGGTCGCCTTGCTGCAAGGTATCAGTAATATTTTCAGGCTTGGCGCAATAACGCAGATCAATAATACAATTGTGCGGCTGAACAAGAGCGTAGCCGTCTTGCTCATCGGTTAACGCGACTAATTTATTGTCACGCAAAGAGAAATTGACCCAATCACCGGCACGCGTACCATTCGGCACTTTTACCTTCACACGCGTCAAGGCAGTGGCTTCAAATTTTAAAATGTCGCCAATACCGACACCCAACACTTCAGTTCGCATAAAACCTCCTCAAAATAATAATAATTATTTTAAGACGTTATACGAAAGCAACGCCTGGCTGTCCTGCACTTATCCTTATACACCCAACTCTAAAACAGTAGTATCGGGAGCCTGACCAAGGATACGGTTGCTCAAGACATCATAAAACACGCGCTGATTTAAAGCGGCTTGCCCGCTTAAAACAAGATTGCCGCCGCTTTGCGTTTGCGCCGCCCATGAGCCGCCGCCCAAATCGCCCGTTATTTTGGCAATGCCGCGCTGTTCGCGCTTGAGCAGTGCCGTCAGGTTTTGATACAGATTGGTCATTTTGTTATCCTCAACAAAAAGATAAAAGACCGTCTGAACATGGCTTTCAGACGGCCTTTAAAGCATCTTTAAACCAGCTTTAATCACTCGTCAAAATAGCGGTCTATCGTTACATTTTGAGTCACGACAGGCGCGTCGTTTTCGATTTTAACCTCGACCGACACACCAACCACCACGCCTTGCCAGCTTCCCGAAGGCTCATTGATTTGCCAAATCTCGCCTAAATTCGCCATAGGAATGGCGTATTTATCCGATACCGGCAAAGACACCGTTTCGCGCTTATGAACACCGGTTTCGCTTAACGCGGCAATCCCTGCGGCGAGCAAAACCGGCTGGTCGGTATAAAGCGTATTGGTCAGCGCGGAAGCACGCGGCTCGCGGTTGCTGCCGTTGCGGTACACGTCCGCGCCTTTGCCCTTGTTATGGCTCGGCCAAACATAAACCCCATTGGCACGCTCCGATACATTGCGCTGGCCGCTGATGCTGAAAATCACGCTGACAGGAACACTGACATCGGCAGGCGCATCGGAAACCTCCCAAGAAGCCTTTTTCCATTTAGGCTTAAAGCGGACAACCGCTCTAGCGCGGTCGCTCTCCACAAATCCCCCGGCGGCTTGAGCCAGCTCTTGCAAAACAGCAATCGGCGTTTTATCGGTCAACGAATACACATCTCCCGGAATCAACCAATCCGCCATCGTCCAGCCGTCCAAATCCACACCTGTCGGGCGTAAAACCTCCGTTGCGATTTGTTGCGCATAAATCGGATTGCGGTATGTACCACGGCCTTTAGGCGCATAGTCCGCGCCCAAACGGGCGGTAACGCTGCGGCCGGTTACCGTATAGCTCTTTTGCCCGAAGCGGCGGTTGTCACTGTAATCTTCCGCGATGATGACAAAAGTATCCGCATTGATTTGCACCTCGATTTCAGCCTCCCGGCCTTTCGGGCGGACATCAGGATTAACCTTGGCAAAATCATCGGGCGAAACCGTAAAACTGCCTTGCCAGCAATAACCGGCAGTATCAGTCGTAAAGGAAGCAGAAAACAGCCCGATCGGCTGGCCGTCAACCGTAGCCTTAATAATATTTTGCATGATATATCCGTCTAAAACAGGAGTGCTTACCGTATCAAAACAAGCAAACGGCAGAGGAATATAGCGCGCATCGTGCGCAATCTTTTTGCGGTAAAACCGCAGGTGCAGACGGTTTGAAGGCGGGCGGATACCGCAAACATAAGTTTCAGGCACAGGCTCCAGCTCAACCGGAATCTCATAATACTCGCAAGGCACAGCCAAAGCAGGCAGGCTTTGCGGATGCGCACATCGTGCCAATACCGCCGCCTCGCGCACCTCCGATACCAAACAATCGCCAACCGCCGCGTCATCGGAAAACACACTCTCCGAACACGCCGCCAAAGCCTCGCCAAGACCTGCCGACGATCGGTCCGCATTACAGCCGCTTAGGAACAAATCATCGGGGAAAGCATCATGCAGACAGCCGTCCAGACCATCCATTCCGGCCTGCACCGCCTGCATACACCCGGCAACCCCGTCAGACAAGCCGACCGTTTCATGCAGGCAGCTCTCCAACTCAGGCATATCCGAAAAGGCCGTCTGAAAACAAACCGCCTCCCCGACAGCCTCTGCCGTTATCCCCGACACTTGGGCAGCCATGTCGCCCAAATCATAACGACCGGCCGCGCACACTGCCTGCGTTGACACCGCCTGCTGCACAAAGCCCCACGCCCCCGAAACAGTCGCATAACCATCCGGAGGGCGGTACGGATTAGGCTTAGGCGGCGTATCGGGAACAATCTCGCCGCCGTCCTCAATATGGCGCAAAGGCCGCCTGAAAGCCAACGGCAAGAGCCTGGACGACGGACGGGAGCCAATCGCTAAGCCGAAAGGCAAAGGGATACGCGCCGAATCAGCATAAATTTTGTCTTCGGACATTTCAGACGGCCTCAACCGCCGCCGTCACGCTCGACATAAGGCTTAATAAAATCATAAGAAACAGGCTCGTATTGCTTTTTATAATCCGTCGCCACCATCAAATACTCCTCGTCTTCCTTGAGCCGGTCAAAGCGGTAGCTGCCGTCTTCCGCACTCCAAGTATCGGCGATGCAGTGCATATTAGGCCGGACAAACAGATAAATACGGCGCGAAGCCGGCTGGCCGCCCACCGTAACAATGCCCGTACCTTCGCCGGCGATATAGCCGTGGCCGCCGTATTTCCAATGCAGCGATTTGACAGCACGGCTTCGCCCAATGCGATTGACGTTTTTGCCGCGCAGCTTGCCACGTTTAACGGCAAGACGGCTGCGGAAAACATAATTCGGCATGGCTTACAGCTCCCAGGCCGTGAGGTTTACCAAAAAAGAGCCGGCACCGATTGTATTGATATACATAAATCTGTCCTCGCTATCGTCTAAATTGTCGTAAACCGTTCCCATCGGAATAACGTCTCCTGCGGGCATCGTTTCGCCAATTTTCATAAAGCCAGGTAGTAATCCGCGAATGGCATATTCGTTACTACCAATTAATTCTTTTAGATAAATATCATCCGCTATGAAACCACCTGTAATAGGATTAGGATAGCTACCATAATTACCATCTGCTTTACTTGTAAGACTCAGAGAAGAAGGAGCATCTCCCTTATAATCACGCATTGGCACCACAAAAATAACAACTTCATTGCCACTGCCATAAATAAGATTCTCGTCTACATCTGACACATATCCAAGCAGGGTATTCGCGGCGTCAGCCACGGCGAGACTGGAGAAATTGCCAAAAATAAAAAACGAGCAATAATCCTGCCATAAAATAATTAAAGTAAATGCGCGCTCATTTCCGACCACAACCCATTGGATCTTATCCCGGTTACTGTCGTCTTTTTTGTAGATGAAATTGTGAAATCCACTGCTGTTGTTAACCTTTTGTTTGACTTTCCCCGCCTTTGCCGATTTCGGCTCCAAAAGACCGCATAAATCAACGTATCTTGCACGGTTTCCATATTTTGAGTCATCCACCCCCAGCCACCACTTTGTCGCCTTCGGGTGCATACTGCGGAAACAGGCTTCTTGCGTCTTTTCAAACGCCATTTCCCAGCCCAGCCCGTCCTTGCGCTTATTGCCCTCGCCATAACCGGTAACCAGGCAGGCTTTTAAAATCGTTTTAATGCTGCCTGCCGCCGATTCAACCTGCGGCGCACCCTCGTCATCCCAGCGGTAAACCTTTACCGGCACACGTTGCGTATCAAACATTTCAGACGGCCTTTCTTTTTACTTCAATAATTTAAAACCCCATTAAAACAAAAGCCCCGAAAATCGGGGCTTGGCATAGTTGCACTCAAAGTTTATTCTTTTGTTGCCTCTAAAATATACATTGATGCACTGCGGTTCATGTCTATATATCGTGCAATTTTTAAGAATTGTATGTCCTTTTGCTTGGACTTATCTTCTTGAGCCATAGCATATATTTCTTTTACCGCAGTGTCGTATCTAGTACCTTCTTTTGTTTTTTCGTAATTTGCCAACCAACAATCACTAGCCTCTTTTTTTCGCCCTTGCATGGCATACCCTTTACAAAGCATAAGTTCGTTGAAATTCACAGCTACAACCGCTTCAATTTCCGAAACGGTCATCGTGTATTCTGTTTTCTTATTACTTTTTGTAAAATAATTATATACCGCACATCCAACTAGAATAGATACCACGACAATAAGGATTTTCATGCCTTTCCCCATTTTCCCGCTTCCTTTCACTATTTGAATAAAGATTAAAAGGTCAATTTTACAGATAAAAGGTATAAATGCAAATTAATTAACCATTTTACTTAAAGGCCGTCTGAAAGTACTATTCAGACGGCCTTATCTTTTATTCTGCCACTGTATTGCCGCGCAAACACGCGGTAAAACCATCGCGGCCGTTTTGCTTGTCCGGCGAAGGCTGGACACTGCGCAAAATCCAAACAGGCAACGGCGTGCCGTAGGTATTGAAGCGGATACAGTTCTGCACCGACCAGCCGCCGCCGAATGCAGCCGCCTTGAGCGTGAAATAAGGCTTGCCGGTTGCCGGATTGGTCGGCGCAAGATCGGTCAAGGTATCGCTTTGAGCGACCAAGCCCAGCCGCTCGCCGTAAAGCTCGAATTGGGTTGCAGTAATGAATTTAATCAGCCAACGCTCGGTAATCGCGCCGTTGCTGGCCAACTTAATCGGGTAGTCTTTGACATTGGTACGCGCCAAAATAGGCTCCCCGCGTTGCGCGTCACTCCACACATTGTCCCATGCCTGTTGCGAAAACGGCTCGGTAGCACGTACCAGCAAATCGCCGCCGATCAGGGCGGAAGACACAAATGTGTTCTCCTTCGGATAATTGCGCCCAATCGCAAACTGGAGTTTCAGACGGCCTGAAATATCGACGCCGGTCACACGGTTTTCTTCTTCCCACGCGCAAACGGCAGTCAGCGGCAGGGTATATTGCGACAAGTCCAACGGCGCGGCAAAAGTAATGCTGCCCGCCTTGAGGTCTGCCGTGTATTTCTCGGCGAGGACGTGCTTGCCCTTGCTGTCGACCAAGCAGAGGCGGTCGATATTTTGACGGTTGAGTGTGATTTTTTGAGCGGCGGTAAACGCGCTGCCCAAATCCTGCTTTAGGCGGTTGGAAATCACGATCATATCGCCCTTGCGAATCACGGGGACGCGGCCGTCGGCAGGCAGGCGCACGGCATCAATGCCGATAATCGACGAATCCAAAGGCAGGTTGTCTTGTGTCACGGCGTTGTAGCGTAAATCTTCGGGGTAAAAACCCTCATCGCGCTTGATTTCGTAGAAGCCTGTCTCGTAGTCGATTTTGCCTGTAATGCCGCCGGTAATTTCCCCAGCAGCGTTGCTTCTGCCGACAATTTCGCCATTGCCCGCGTAAACGATAAAGCTTTCAGGCTTGACCGGCGCGGCAGGCGTGCGGCCTGCATAACCATAACCCTTGATCTGTGGCTGGCGTACGATACCGCCTGTAATTTTAAGATTCAGGAAGGCAATATTACGATCATTGATAATGACTTTACCGTCAGTAGTCAACGTACCGACTGCATCGCCCGAACCTTGTACTGCATTCCAATTCTTATAAAGCGTACCGCCTCGTTCAATAATCTCTGTCTCGCCGTCATGAAATGACCAGGTATCAAAAACACAGACGCTTCCTTGATCAAAGTCGTTCAAAACATTAAATAACAAGCCGCCGTTCAAGCTGCCACGACGTTTTTTTATTGAAGCTGGATCACTAGTGAGGTAATCTGCATACCAACTGACTATTTTTCCATAACGGTTTATTGTTTTGGTCTCAATCGATTCTAGGTACTTATATTTTGTACCTAAAATATTTCCCTCTACTATCCGTCTTTCCTGCCCGGCAACCTGCAACACCGTTTTAGGTACAATTATTGTCGAGCCTACAGCACTTACACCCTCGACTTTTCGACCGCCGATTGCGAACTCGCCATTTTTCGCAGGGTTGGCGGACAATACAATTTTAAAACCGCCTGAACCAGTTTTTATTCCCATTATTTATCCTATCCCAATGTTGCTACTGCTGCATAACCAGAATAACTGTTTGAAACAGTTGTACTTGTATATTCTTCAAAGCTTCCCAAAGCCGTTAAAGAAACAGTGCGCCAATCAGGTATCGCCGTCCCCAGTGTGATATTCCAAACCTCTCCTTTTTCCTCTGCGGTCAAGCCAAGACCATCAGCAAGGCCAACTTGAATGCGATCAGGCTCATCACAAACATAATCAACTGAAGTAGAGTCAATATAAGCCGGCAATTTAATCGTGCCGTTCAAATAATCCACGTTGCCAGTTGCATCACCCGTTAATTTTCCTGCGCCATCGTCTTGCGCTCTTTTCTTACCGTTATTTTGCCAAGTAAGCACCAGCGTTCCTGGCTTAATTGGATGGCCCAGGGAATAAGTGCACTCCCCGTTTGCTGCCTTGGGCAGATTATTCCCGCCCGTCTTACCGCCATCAAAAGACGTAAAACCAGAGGAATCTCCCCATTGAAACACCAAACGGCTGCCAACATCCGGAAGAGACGGTAGATTAAGCAATACACTGCCTGTTGCAGACGACACCGTACCTACACTTTTACCGGCCTCATCCCGTAATACGCCGTCGCCTGTATCGGTCAAAACATACCAAACGCCCAAAGCCATAAAAGACACTTTTAAACTACCCAAAGCAGGATTAGGTCTAAGCAGAGGGGCAAATGATGTACCGTGATTGGTTTCTTTAATTTCTACCGCAAAAGCATATCGAGCGGATGACGATTTAGCGCCTGGAACCGCAGTTACCGTGTAATAACCTGTCGGCAAACCACTCAGACGCCCATGAGCGTAATCGGCATTGACGATATTGTCCCCGCTTTTAAGTTGACCGAAGCCATTGTCTGTGTAGTTCCCAACTTTAAGACTGCCTGGCAAAATAGAACAAGGTAAAGTCAACGTCCCATTGCTGACATGCCCCGCAAAAAGCTGTTTTCCCGGCGCAGCAGCGACCCATGCTTCCCCAGGAACCGGGTATTCGTCCGCATAAGGTGTCTCGACTGTCGAGGTCGGTACAAGCTTTTCGTAAATGCTTGACACCGTCAGCGTGGCATCTCCTGCCGAAAGGCCGTCAGATACAGGTTTTACGCCATAATAAGCCGCGGAATCTGCAACTTGGGTTTCCAAAATCTTAACTTTAGGCGCGGCATAACCTTTGACCGGATAATCGACACCGTCAAAATCTCGGGTCAAAGGATTGCTGATTTCCATTTTGACTACACGGCGCGGCACTTCCTCGACCTCACCGTTTGATTTTGGGATCTCAAAAACTCGCACTTCATCTTCGATGTTGATAATGCGGAAATACTCCGTGATACGGCGCGTCACATCTTTGGTTTTTTCTTCATATTGCAGGCAATAACGCTCGCCAACCTTCGGCAAAGGAGCCTCTACGCGCTGATACGCCTGCACAAGGCGCACGCCTGCCAAATGGCGACCCAATAACGTCATGCGGCTCTCCACTGTCGGCACAGAATACGCCTCAATGCGCGGCATAATATCCGCGCGGCTCTCGCCGTAGTTGCGCGCCTTAAACGCCAAGAAAGACACGTTTTCGGAGGTCGGCGGCTCGGTAATGACAAAATGACCGCCGTAAAGCGGCTCGGAATCATTGCGCAAGACGGCAGGGTACAGCAGACGCGCGTCCAGGCTGCCCATCGTGCGGTCAACGTCCGAGACGGGTGGGAAAATCTCGTTATCCTCGCCGGTCAGCGGTTGGCCGACCATCAAACCGCCGCCGTCAGGCGTATCGGTCATGCGCTGGCTGGGGTAAATCTGCAAATCCTGCTGCGTTAGGCGCGTTGTTTTTTCCATGTTTGAAACCTTTTTAAATCCTGTTTAAACCTACTTTCAGACGACCTTAAAACGTCATCAGGCAGAGCTGGGCGGTGTATCGCTCGCTATCCGTTTCCGGCGTTGAGTAATGCACCGGCTCGACATTGTTCAAAGCCGCGTTATGGGTGCGCCAAATAACATTAAATTCGCGGCCGTCGTAGTGCGTCAGCGTCATCTCCAATTCGGGTACGTCCGTCCAGTCACGCAACGTACGTAAGATACTCAAATCAAGCCACACCCAATCGCCCGATAGCGTAATCGGACGACCGTTTGCCTTAATGCCTTGTTGGATGACCAATCCGCCCGACAAAGTGCGCTGCGGAGCGGCCTGCGCCACCTTGTTCCATTCAAATTCATCGTCCCAGCGCATATCCTGCGGCAGATGTACGGCCACGCCATTGTCTTTCCGTTTCAGCGTCCATTCTTGATTTGCCATTTCAGACGGCCTTTGCGTATTTTTCTCAAAACCCTATTAAAACAAAAGCCCCGAAAATCGGGGCTTG